>JBKACM010000291.1:0-2899 GCA_046269335.1 Alphaproteobacteria bacterium
ATCATGCCCTTCTCAACGCCCGGGAGGCCCTGGGGCGGCATCTGGCGGAGAGCGGGGCATGATCGATCCGTTTCCTCTTTTCGCCACGCCGTGCGTCCATCACCCGCACCCGTGCTCCGGCCCGGATCGTCAGGGCCGCCTCGGTCAGTTCCTGTTCCGGCAAAGGGTCGCTGACCAGCACCAGCGGCGGTGGGACCTTGTCGTCATAGAACTGGCCGATGAACGCCGACAGCACGTCGGCCGCGCTTTCGTCCCTGGCCTGGGCCGGGAAATAGGCGCGGTTGCCGTAGTTGTGTCCGGCCCGGAAGAAAAAAACCTGGACGCAGGACTGTCCGCCGGCCTGATGGATGGCGATGACGTCGGCGTCCTTCTGCTCCGCCAGGTTGATGTCCTGGTGCGCCTGAAGCGAGGACAGGGCGCGGATGCGGTCCCGGAAGACAGCGGCGGTCTCGTAGTCCATCTCCGCCGCCGCCGTCTCCATCCGTGTTGCCAGTTCCTGCTGGATACGATGGCTGCGACCGGACAGGAACGCCCTGGCCTCCGCCACCAGGGCCGCATAGGCCTCGGGCCCGATCCGTCCGACACAGGGGGCGGAACAACGTTTTATCTGGTAGAGGAGACAGGGCCGGGTGCGGCCGGAGAACACCGTATCGGAGCAGGAACGAAGGAGGAAGGCCCGCTGCAACGTGGCCAGCGCCTGATTGACCGCTCCGGCGGAGGCAAAGGGGCCGAAGTACTCCCCCGCCAGGTTGCGGGCCCCGCGGTGCTTGAGTATGCGCGGCCAGGGATGGTTGCCGGTGATCAGGACATGGGGAAAGGACTTGTCATCGCGCAGGAGAATGTTGAAGTGGGGTTTCAGGCGCTTGATCAGGTTGCTTTCCAGCAGAAGCGCTTCCACCTCGGTATGAGTTGTGACGATTTCCAGGAAGGCCGTTTGCAGGACCATGCGTTGCAGGCGGGCCGGGAGTTGGTCGAGTTTGGTATAGGCGACCACCCGCTTTTTCAGATTTCTAGCCTTGCCCACATACAGGGCATCGCCCCTGGCGTCGAGCATGCGGTAGACGCCGGGGCTTTCCGGCATGGTACGAAGCCCCGCCTGGATCACCTCGAGTCCCGAGACCGGATTTCGCGGTGTCTCTGAGCCTATGGGTTGATTTGCCGTTTCGGCTCCTGCACTCATGAGCATCATACCCTGGGATCCGATCAGGAAAGCCGCCGACCTTCGAGGGGAGGACCCGAATGACCACCCCTGTTTTTCGGCAGGCACGCCGCAGGCTACGTACTATCCACCATATCTGTGGATAGGTTTGTTGAAAATCCTGCGGGGAAGCTCGTGATCCCAGGAAAACTGCGGCTTTTACCGCGTTGCGCAAAATTTGTGCAGAACACATAACCAATTGATTATTAACATAATTTTTTTCGTCAAGATTAAAATCCACTGCCGACTCGACGGAAATGGACGGCTATGCGCACGATGCAGAGCTGTCATGTCGCCTGTGAACAAATTGATTTGACTGCCCAATTTCCCCCTGTGCAGGATCCTCGGGGGCGCTGCGCGCATTCGTGGTGGGCAGGTCCGGAGACTGGATGAGGGGCTGTATTCCAGTGATTCAGGTGTTGCTCAATAGCCACCGGAAAGGAACGTTCTCAGCATGACGACGGATGACGATCCATCCTTGCAGGGGCAGCCCTCGCCGGGGACGGAGACGTGGCTGTTGCTGATCCACCAGCTTCCGCCGAAGCCGGCCTATTTCCGGGTCAAAATCTGGCGAAGGCTCCAGGCGCTGGGGGCCGTCGGCGTGAAAAACTCGGTCTACGTTCTGCCCCGCACCGATCGCACGGTGGAGGACTTGCAATGGGTAAGACGGGAAATCGAGGATGGCGGCGGAGAGGCTGCGGTGTGCGAAGCCAGGTTCGTCGGAGGAATCGATGACCATCAGATACGGGCGTTGTTCGACGATGCCCGCGATGCCGAATACCGGGAAATCGCCTCCGACGCCCGTCAGCTTTTGGAGAAGCTGGGTGGGGAGGGGGCTGCCGAGGTGGATCGCGTGGAGGCCGCTTCCCAGTTGCGCAGACTGCGAAAGCGGTTCGTCCAGGTGGCCGCTCTCGATTTCTTTGGGGCTCCGGCGCGCGAGGTGGCGGATGGCCTCCTGTCAGGAGTTGCCGGATGCCTGCTCCCCTCCCTGGCGACTCGTTCCGTTGACGGGACGGACGACGCGCCGGATCCGCTCCGGGGCCGGACCTGGGTGACCCGCCAGGGGATCGGCATCGACCGGATCGCCTCCGCCTGGTTGATCCGCCGTTTCATCGATCCCGGGGCGGCGTTCCGCTTCGTTCCGTCCGGCGGCTATGTTCCCAGGGCGGGCGAGGTGAGATTCGACATGTTCGAGGCCGAGTTCACCCACATCGGTGACCGGTGTACGTTCGAAGTCCTGATGGAACAGACGGGCCTTGCCGATCCGGCCTTGAGCCGTATCGCCGAGATCGTTCACGACCTGGACATCAAGGACGACAAGTTCCAGCGCGAGGAAACGGTCGGCATCGGTGCGGTGATTTCCGGCCTGTGCCGGCGCGTTCCCGACGACCTGGAGCGACTGGAGCAGGCCGCGCCGATTTTTGACGATCTGTACGGGAAGTGATGGCTCGCTGGTAAGGTCCGCGTGGCGGTATCATACCCGCCGACACTCGATTTGACTCGTCGGCCGGTAACAAGCCGCCACTGAGGCGGCAGGCAAGCCCACGGACGTGGGTGCCCGGCGAGGGCAGACAAAAAACACCAAGCGGTCATTTCAGTGGCCGCTTGGTATCCGTGGCCGAAGAATTTGATGGCCGAGAGAAAGGCGGCAGGCGCGACCGTCGACGCCAACAGGTGATGTTTGACGGCGGGAGTCATACC
>JBKACM010000292.1:0-2883 GCA_046269335.1 Alphaproteobacteria bacterium
TCAGCGCAACTGGAACATCCCCGCCGGAGCGCGCGACGCCGAGCATCTGATTGTTCGAATCCGCGTGACTTTGGCGCAGGATGGCCGTGTCCTGGATGCGAAACTGCTCGAAGATTCGAGCCTGAGTTCCAATCCCTTCTACCGCGCGGCGGCGGACAGCGCCCGCCGGGCCGTATACGTGAGCAGTCCGCTGAAGGTACCGCCCACCAAGTACGAGCGCTGGAAGGAAGTGACGCTGAACTTCGACCCTAAGGAGATGATGGGACGTTGATCAACCGGGGCGTTCGTGGAAGAGGGACAGAAAGAGGGATGGGAACATGAGCGGGAACAGGATGTCGCGGGTTCGCGGAAATGGCTTCGTCGTGGCGATGTTGGCCCTGACGCTGGCCCTGCTGCTTGCTCCGCGGGCCCGGGCGGAGTTGAGCATCGACATCACCCGGGGCCAGGCGAACCCGATGCCGATCGCCGTCACCGATTTCGCCGGCGCGGGCGAGCGGGAGGCCGACACCGGCCGCAACATCACCAGGGTGGTCGCGGCGGATCTGGAGCGTTCCGGACTGTTCAAACCCATCGATCCCAGGGCCTTCCTCCAGACCAACGAATCGCTACAGGTTCAGCCGCGATTCGCCGACTGGCAGGTGATCAACGCCCAGGCTCTGGTGCAGGGACGCGCCACCGCCCAGCCGGACGGACGGCTCCGGGTGGAATTTCGTCTGTGGGATGTGTTTTCCGGGCAACAGATGGAAGGAAAAGCCTTCTTCACCCAGCCGGAGAACTGGCGCCGGGTCGCCCACATGGTCGCCGATGTCATCTACAGCCGGATCACCGGCGAGGATGGCTACTTTGACACCAGAATCGTCTACATCGCGGAAAGTGGCCTGATGACCAAGCGGGTCAAGCGCCTAGCCATCATGGATCAGGACGGCGAGAACCATCGCTATCTGACCGACGGGGCGACCCTGGTGCTGACGCCACGTTTTTCGCCCACGGCCCAGGAGATTACCTACCTGTCGTACTATCGCGGCACTCCCAGGGTTTATCTCTTCAACATCGAGACCGGACGTCAGGAGCTGATAGGAGATTTTCCAGGCATGACGTTCGCGCCAAGGTTTTCCCCCGATGGCAACAACGTCGTGATGAGCGCGTCCCATGACGGCAATACGGACGTCTATGAAATGGACCTCCGGACCCGGGCCCGCCGCAAGTTGACGGACCATCCCGCCATAGACACCTCGCCATCCTACTCCCCGGACGGCCGTCAGGTCGTGTTCAATTCCGACCGGGGCGGCACACCCCAATTGTACATCATGAACTCGGATGGCAGCAACGCGCACCGAATCAGTTTCGGCGACGGGCGGTATATGACCCCCGTCTGGTCCCCCCGCGGCGACCTCGTGGCCTTCACCCGGCAGCATGGTGGAAAATTTTACATCGGGGTGATGCGCACCGATGGATCGGGGGAGAGAATGCTGGCGGACGGCTACCTGGTGGAGGGCCCCACCTGGGCCCCAAATGGCCGTGTTCTCATGTATTTCCGCCAGACTCAAAGCGACCATAACGGCCGCGGGGGGACCATGCGCCTTTACAGCATCGACCTCACCGGATACAACGAACGTCTGGTGATTACGCCACAGGATGCGTCGGATCCGGCGTGGTCAGCTTTGATCCCGTAAGAAATCTGTTGCAACTCCCTCAAAGATTTAGGAGATATTACCCAATCTGGGAGCGGTCGAAAACGAGTCCTCGGTCACGCCGGTATCGGATATCGACGGTGAAGCCCGGTCGAACAGCCCAACGAGGCTGGTCAGGCGAGTCCTGGTGGCTGGGCAAGTGAGGAGAATCTGGATATTCACCCAGTGTTCCGGTCAGGAGAGAACATAAATGAAGCTGCGTTTGTTGAGCCTCTTTGCGGCTGTTGCGTTGGTCGCCGCGTGCGAGTCGTCGTCCGATCAGAACGCCGCACAGACCGGCGGCGGTCAGTCGACCACCAAGTCGGTCTCCAACACCTCAAATTCCATCGTTCCGGGGTCCGCCGAGGATTTCAAGGCGACCGTCGGTCAGGATCGCGTCTTCTTCGACTTTGACAAGTACGCCGTGCGTGCAGACGCCCGTCCGATCCTTGAGAAGTGGGCCAGCTGGATGACCAAGTATCCGGCGGCTCCGGTACTGATCGAGGGTCACGCGGACGAGCGGGGCACCCGCGAGTACAACCTTGCGCTTGGCGAGCGTCGCGCGAATTCCATCAAGGAATTCCTGAGCTCCAAGGGTGTAGCCGCGGCCCGCATCAAGGTCGTTTCCTACGGCAAGGAGCGCCCGGCGGTGCAGGGTAACAACGATGCCGCCTGGTCGCAGAATCGTCGCGGCGAGGGCAAGATCGCGGCAGGCCCCACGTCCTGACGCGAGGATAGAACTGGCCAGGCACACTCCCGCCGTCGTCATGGGATAGGGACGACGGCGGCGTGTGTCTTTTCGTTTGAGGCACCAGTCGTTCGAGGCACCAGGAGGTAGGGTCCATGGCAGATTGCGGTTTGTCTGCGGGTCCGCGGTTGCTGGTGGCAGCCGTCGCCTTCGGGGTCTGGGTGTCTTCCGGAACTGTGCCGGCGGTGGCACAGCCCGAGAATCTCCAGGCGCTTCTCGACCGCATGAGCCAGTTCGAGAGCGAGATCACCCAGGTTCAGAAACAGCTCTATTACCTCCGCAACGCCCCACAGGCGGCAGCAGGGGCTCCAACACCTACCATTACTCCAACTAACACCATTACTCCAACTAATACGATTACACAAACTAACACTCCAACACCTACCATTACCCCAACTCCTGGTGCATCACAAACTCCAACTAATACAATTACTCCTACTGTAACCGAAAGTCCGACAAACACCC
>JBKACM010000293.1:0-2869 GCA_046269335.1 Alphaproteobacteria bacterium
ATCGCTCCCAGGGCTCCGGTGGCAAGGGTGGTGGCCCCGCGATGTCCCGCTTCGGCCAGGGCATGCCGCAACGCTCCGACGATCAGGCCGCGCACCAGACCTTGATCGCGGAAGCGGACCTCGGTCTTGGCCGGATGGACGTTGACATCGACTTCGGTGGGTGGCACGTCCAGAAACAGGGCCAGCATCGGATGGCGGTCCTGGGCGAGAAGATCCTGATACGCCCCCCGTACCGCACCGCCCAGCAGGCGGTCCCGCACCGGACGGCCGTTGACGAACAGATACTGGTATTGGGCGGTGCCCTTGGAAAAGGTGGGCAAGCCGATGAAGCCGCTCAGCCGCAGTCCCTCTCGTTCGGCCTCCACCGACAGGGCGTTTTCGCCAAAGTCCCGGCCCAGAATCGCCGCCAGCCGGGTCGAGCGGGCCTGGAACAGATCGCCGTCCTGTGCCTTCAGCCGAAGCACCGGACGGTCGCCGTCGGTCAGAAAAAAGCTGATGCCGGCATGGGCCATGGCCAGCCGCTCCATCACGTCGCGGACATGGGTGAATTCGGTGCGGGTGGCCTTCAGGAACTTGAGCCGGGCCGGAGTGGCGTAGAACAGGTCGCGCACCTCCACCCGCGTCCCGGCGGGATGGGCGGCCGGTGTCGGGCCCCGGCGCACACCGCCTTCCACCAGCAGCGTCCAGGCCTCCCCGGACCCTCGGGCGCGGCTGGTCAGGGACAGCCTGGCCACGGAGCCGATGGCCGGCAGTGCCTCGCCACGAAATCCCAGAAAGCCGATGTTCAACAGGTCATCGTCGGGAAGCTTGGAAGTGGCGTGACGCTCCACCGCCAACTGGATCTCCTCGGCGGTCATGCCCCGACCATCGTCGGTGACGACGATCCGGGCCACCCCGCCCTCCGCCAGAACCACCTCGATCCGGGTGGCACCGGCATCGATGGCATTTTCCACCAGTTCCTTGACCACCGACGCCGGCCGCTCCACCACCTCGCCGGCGGCGATACGGTTGATCAGTGTGGGCGGCAGCAGGCGAAGGGTCATGGGGGTATCTCTTCGATGTCATCCAGCGGGATTCGCACCGGTGGCACCGGCTCCTCGTAGAGCGTCCTGGCCTCGGGGGCCGGACCGCGCCGCACCCCCGGAGCCACCACGGTCACGGTCCGCTGCCAGTTTCCCTGGCGTATGGACAACACATCCCCCGGATGTATCAGATGGTGACAGCGGGTCACCAGCCGCCCCCCCACATCAACACCGCCGCCCTCACAGAGCTTTTGCGCCAGGGTCCGGGACTTGCAAAACCGGGCGAACCAGAGCCACTTGTCCAGCCGCATCCCATCCCCGGTCATCGCGCCTCGGTCAGATGCAGTAGGTGGAACGGACCACGCGATGCGGAGGCAGACGGATTTCCGCTTCGGTCCCCACGCCCAACTGGCTGCGCAGCTCGATCTTGCCGTCGTGCTGCTCGATCAGGCTCTTGGCCAGGGCCAACCCCAGCCCGGGCCCCTCGAAGCGACGGGCCGTACCGGTGTCGAGTTGCACGAAGGGGGCCAGAGCCCTCGGGATATCCTCCGGCCGCATGCCGATGCCGGTATCGATAATGGAGAGGACGATCTCATCGGCGGCATTCTCCCGAACCTTCACCGTGATCCGCCCCCCCCTGGGAGTGAACTTCATGGCATTGGACAGAAGGTTGAGCAGGATCTGCTTGAAGCGCAAACGATCCACCCGCACGTTCGGCAGCCCCGGCGGAAGATCGGTTTCCACCTGTAAACCGTTGTGCTCCGCCCGCATCTGCATCATGCGCAGACAGGTGGTGACGGTTTCGTAAAGCCCGACCTCCTCCTCGTTCAGCAGATGGAACCCGCCACCGATCCGGGAGGCCTCCAGAAGGTCGTTGATCAGGTCCAGGAGGCGGCGGCCCGCCTCGCCGATGCTCTGGGCGTACTCCCGGTAGTGTTCGTCGCCGATCGGGCCAAAGATTTCGGCATCCAGCATTTCGGCGAAACCCAGCACGGCATTGAGTGGCGTGCGCAGCTCGTGGCTCATGTTGGCCAGGAAATCGGTCTTGACGTTGCTCGCGATCTCCACCGTATCGCGCGCCTCCAGCAACTGTTCCTCCATCGTCCGGCGCTGTTCCATATGCTCCCGGAACGCCATGCCATAGGCCATCAGCACTTCCATGAGCGGGGGAGACGTCAGGCGGACGGCCTCCGTCAAGCCCATCCTGGGATGGCTTGCGGCCAAGCCCAGGAGAACACCGTTATGAAGCTCGACGATCTCTTCCAACGGCACGTCGCGCCGCAACGCCGATCGGCCCAGGTCGGCCGCCATGACCAGGAACCGCTCCTCCTGATGTAGGACATAGCTGCGGACCAGGTCCGTGTAGTAGGCGCGAAGGTACTGGTTCGCCTTCATTCGGACTCATACGCTGCGCGAAAAGCGGAAGGACACCCTCGTTCCCTCCGCCTCCGGTTCCACAAGGAACTCATCCACCAGACGCCTGACTCCCGGAAGTCCGCCCCCCAGGCTCTCGCCGGCACCGCGATCGGGCCTGCTGGCAGCCTCCAAACCGGAGGTGACGGGACCCACGTTCACCATTCCCACCTCGACGACCGCCGTCTGACCGGCTCGCCGGGCGACGACGTCGCACTGGCACCCGCCGGCAACGGCGAGCATATGACGGGCTGCCTCGCTGATGGCCGTCACCAGCCGGGTCTGGTCCACCACCGCGAAGCCGACGGTCCGGGACATCTCCCGGGCAGCCTGTCGCACCCGAATTACGTCGCCCGCATTGGCAACCGCGATGGAGGCGAGACAGGAGGCCCCATCGTCCCGGGGCAGGCCGGAGTTGGCGGGAGCGGACTCGA
>JBKACM010000294.1:0-2859 GCA_046269335.1 Alphaproteobacteria bacterium
AGAACGTCACGCAGCCAATGGCGAAAAATCGCGCTCAACGTGTGCCGCGCCGATTCGGTTAAGGCTGGGAGTCTCCTTGGTGAGGACGGATGCGCAGTGCGGGCAGGCGTGCGCCACCGCCTCGACGACCTGATCGGGATCCTCCGCAAGCGGCCGGGCGACCCCGGGATGACAGGCCTTGGTCCGCTTCTCGCCGTTACTGTTGGCCGCATTCGCCTTTTGCCCACGCGAGGGCGGTATGCTTGAGTTCTGCGGCGTCTTCGCCGGCTGTCCGAGCTTTTTTTGTAGCTCCGCCACTTGCGCTTTCAACGCCTCATTCTCCGCCCACAGCTTGGCAAGCAGGGCGTCCTTGTCAGAAACCGAAAGGGCGACGAAATGGGGCGGAGGACTCATTGCAACGTTAGAATCGACCCACACCACACCCGTCAAGGCCAATTTTCAAAGCCGCCCGGCTGAACACCAGCATGTCCGATGCCCCTCGCGCCAAACCCCAGGTGAGCAATTACGGTTCTTTTGGAGAAAAAGGGCAGAAGAGAGAAAAACCGGGTCACCGAGGGGGTGAGGCGGTTCGGTTATTCAGGCCAAATTGGCGCGGAACTGCGCCATTTTTTGGCCAGATTATGCCTGAGAGAAAGTCACTGGGATTTTTATTGGCGGAGGGGGTGGGATTCGAACCCACGGTACCCTCGCGGGCACAACGGTTTTCGAGACCGCCCCGATCGACCACTCTGGCACCCCTCCGCAGGGACACAGTGCTTGCGGGGCGCAGAATAGACCACCCTCTATGCGACCGCAATAGCCACGATGTGAACTGCCAGGGCAATCGCATATCATTTCGAGCGGTTCTAAACTGCCTGAGCAGCGCCATGAGGAAACGATCATCCCGTCCTGCCCGTTTGATTTTAGTCCGCCTTGACCACCTGTAGTTGTGCATTTGAATGATGTTGAGGGCCAGGTGGCGGAGGATAGCAAGGTTGTATGGGCCAATATCCTTTCTACTCCGTAGTTGGTCCTCGTTCATGTCGACGTTCAGAACCCAGTGAAGGCCGTTTTCGATACCCCATTCGGCGCAGGCTACTTCTCCGTTAGTGCAACATGCTTTCTGTAAACTTGCCGCCGCGCCCCTGCACGGGCCGGTAGCAAGGCGATTTCTCCGGGGGCAATTATCCCCACGCCCACGAAGAAGTCGACATCATGGCCCAACGCGTTGAACATAACCCTCTGGAGGACGCTCTGGAAGCCGCGTCGCATCGATCTTTCCAAGCACTCAATCGTGCTTGCGACTGGTCTCCGCTATCCTCGCCGAATACGATGAGGAATGGATCAATGGCAAAATGTTCCTCAACCTAGCCGTGTGACAACCCGAGCCCAGGAGATACCAGCCTCAAAAAATTTACAGAATAATTGTTCACAGCCACTTCTCTGAAACATTGATCTGAATATGGTTTACTCAAGATATAATAGACAATTTCGATGTGGTGCGCGTTATAGTCACACGCACCTGCGTAATTTTCCCGATTGCGGTCCGCGTTTCGATCCGTCCGTGATCACCGTCAACGGTCATATGCGTTTCAGAGTCTGTCCGGGATGTCAGGAACCAACGGCACGGCGGGTGGCGGTGCTCGTCATGCGGCGGTCCAGGATGGGCCATAAACAATGCTCTGGTTGCGCTTGTTGACGCAGGTGCGGGCTGTTATACCCCTGCCATGACGTCAGCCATCCTCGTCTATTCCGTCGCCGGTGGTCTGGCCATGGCCGTGCCGGGGGGCGGATCGCCGACGCGCGGCTGGGCCGGGCTGCGCTTCATGGCCGGGCTCGCGCTCCTGTGCCTGATCCTGTACCTGGCCAATCCCGTGCTGAGGCTGCCGGTGTCGGTCGGCGCCTGGTCGGCGGTGGCTGCGGCCGGCTGCGGCCTGGCCCTGGCCGCGCGCCGGATCGCACGGGCGCGCGAGGTGGAGTTCGGCCTGCTGGCCCATCCCGTCGTGGTCCTGCCCGTGGGGCTCCTGGCGATCCTGGCCGTCCATGGGCCCATCGACTACCTGCCGGTGTCCTGGGACGAGTTCTCCAACTGGCTCGGCTGGAGCCGGCAGATCTTCGTCACCGACAGCCACTGGACGCCGTCCATGTCCATCGGGCAGGTGGGCTACACCCCCGGCTGGGCACTGCTGATGGCCTTTCCCAACATCGTGCTGGGGAGCTTTCGCGAGGTCCATTCGGCCTCGGTGCAGTTCCTTCTGCACGTGGGCGTGCTTGGGCTGGTGTTCGACCTGCTGCGCGACCGGCTGCGCGACGGGGGGGCCGGCCCGCGCCTGGCCACCGGGCTGGCCTGGCTGTTCGTCCTGGCGGTGCTGGGGGTCGAGGCCACGTGGAAGCTCCATCCCACCCTGCAACTGATCGAAAAGCCGCAGATTTACGCCATGGCGGCGGTGCTGCTGACCGCGCTGGCGGGGGGAACGGCCGGGGCCGACCGCGACCGGCTGGCCGCCATGATCGGACTGTTCCTGGCGTTCGGCTATCTGTTGAAGATGGCGATGCTGACCTTCGTCCCCGCCGCCGCCCTGCTGGCGATGACGCTGCACGGCGAGGGCCGGCGAGGGGTGGCGGGGCTTGGACTCCGGCTGGCGCTGGCCCTGACCCCGGTTGTTCTCGCGGCGTTGAGCTGGCGGATGGCTTCGCCCGAGACCGGGGGCTGCATGAGCAATCCCCTGAAGCTGCTGAGTGTCGGCGACCCGGCCGCCCTCGCGCCTGCATCTTGCGTATCTGTCAAGATCAGCCTCTACGCACCGAGTGCAGCTGGTGCAGCCTCGTTCGATTACGTCTCCGTCCGCCAGGTGCAGACGACGTGGGCAGTCCTAACAG
>JBKACM010000295.1:0-2856 GCA_046269335.1 Alphaproteobacteria bacterium
AAGACACCTGTGGCCATGGATTGCAGATGGGATTCGACTTCTGCGACCAAGGATGTGCTTCTTTAAAAACGTCGAAGGCCACATCACGCTGGGACTCTCCACAGTCATCAGCGATCTGGAGGAACTGGGTTACCAAACAACGTGGGGAATATTCAGTGCGAGTGAAGTCGGCGCACCACATCAGCGCAAGCGGGTGTTCATCTTGGCCTACAATCAGCGTCAACGAATCGAAGAACTCAGTCGGTGGATCGCAGATGAATCGCAACAGCATTCCCCTGGGTACAATGGCTGCGATGTATGGCCAAGCCGACCAGGCGAACCACAGCACGAATCGGAACCGCCAAGAGTCGTGGCTAACTCCGAGAGCCAACGAGCCGGGCGTGGACACCAACTTTGTGGCGAGGATGGGCGACCGAGGCGAACACTGCCATGTGAGTCTGACGAGTCAGGTGAAGTGCTGGCCGACACCAGCATCGTGCGGTGTGACAGGAGGCCCAACGGGATTAGCGGGAGGATCTGGGAACCGGCAGAAGCTAACGAAGATGCTACCGGATGCGGAGGCGAGGGCAATGGGATGCGGCAAGCTGAATCCTCGATGGGTCGAGACACTGATGGGCCTACCGATTAGATGGACGATGCCAAGCTGTACGTCACCTGTGACAATCGGACGGACGAGCTTCGGCTACTCGGCAATGGAGTAGTGCCAGCGACGGCAGAGCGAGCGTTTCGTGTTCTGATGAATCAAGCGATCGTTTGAGGTCGCGACATCGTGCAGATTTTGCATGGATGCGTGCGGGGTCTTGCCTGCGGAGTTCGTTTGAACACTCCGCAGGATGGCCGATCGCGCCTATTTTTCAGTGCGGGGTCGCGGGGTCATGTTTTCGATTTCGGTGGAAAAGCGTCTCGATTGACCATGATTTTGCGGGGTTGCGGGGTTATGTTTTCATGTTCTAACTTTTTGGAGAGAGAGTTATCTGTATATAAGTACTATACAGTTGAATACTAGGAAGCCCCGGTAAAAGGGAACACGAAAACTTGACCCCGCAACCCCGCATGTTCGATTGAACATCAGACCGAGCATCCGACCCACCCGCATTTTGTGCTTGTGCTTCAGCCAGCCTATCGCCACATTCCGACCAAGCCGCCAGCGCCGGGTTTTTCTTTACTCGTGGGGACGAGGTTTCGTTTACCGGTGCTGGCGGCGCTCTCCTACCGCCACCAGCCATGAAGGCCTTCCTAGACGCTCTCAGACGCCGCTTCCCCGTCGGATCCCCATTCCGCTCCCGCGAGTGGGCTGCGGTCGCGCCTGCGATCCGCCAGAGGGCATTTTTCTCCGCCACGATCACCTCGGCCCGGGTGCTGACCCGGTGGCGGTCGATGCTGCTCGACTACCTCGCCGGCGAGACCGAGGAGGTGCTCACGCCGGATGGGCGAATGGAGGTCGCCTACCGTGAAGTCGGCCTTGCGCGGTTCCGCGATCGAGCCGCCGACATGCTGATCTCGGAGGGGCTCGCCACGCCGGATGACTTCAAGGATGCCCGCCTGAGCAACCCAGTCTCAAACGCTCGTTTGCAACTGGTCTTCAATACCAACATCGAGCAGGCTCAGACGTTCGCCGCTTGGCAACGACGGGTGACAAATCCCGACTACATCAACCAGTTCCCGGCCGCACGCTTCGTCCGGTCGCCTGGTGCCCGCATCAAACGCGAGCGGCACGTTCAAGCCGAGGGCGAGGTGCGCCGATGGGACGATTTCGAGTTCTGGCGGTTCCAGAACGCCGCGGACATTGGCGGGTTCGGCGTGCCGTGGGGACCGTTCGGATTCAACTCGTACATGCGCCAGGAGCCGGTCCGCCGCAAGGAAGCGGAGAAGCTCGGCCTCGTGCGCCCGGGCGAGCGAGTCATGCCGCCCGACCTAACCCAGTTCGGCATCGAGCCTGCGAAGCAGATCAACTCCGGCCTCGAAGCCGAGGTTGACGACATTCCGCCAGAGATCCGCCAGAAGGCCATCAGGACCATCCAAGACCGCCTTGGCCCGCAGGTGCTGACGCCAGATGGCAAGTTGACCTTGGACGCGATCAGGAGGGCGAGAGCACTTTGACCATGGCAAAAGCAGGACGACCAACGAAACGCAACGATCAGGTGATGGCCCGCATTATCAACGGGCTGTCGAAGGGCACGCCACTCGCTGTGATCTGCCGAGAAAAAGGCATGCCATCAACCCACGCGGTGTGGGATTGGGCGAAGAAAGACCCAGAGATTTCTTCAGCCATCGCGCGCGCGAGAGATGCCGGTTTCGATGCCATCGCGCTTGAGGCTCTGAGGATTGCCGACACGCCGATCATGGGTGAGGAAATCACCGAGTCGAAGGACGGCCCGACGATCAAACGTGCCGACATGATCGCCCACCGCAAGCTTCAAGTCGAGACGCGCCTCAAGCTGCTCGCCAAGTGGGATCCGAAACGCTACGGCGACAAGCCCGACATCACGATCACGAACAACGTTGCTGCAATCGCCAACAGCGACGAGATCAAGCCACGCAACAATGCCGAGATCGACGAGTTCCGCAAACGATGGGAACGAGCCGCAAACTGAGCCCGCCGATTGATCTTGGTCCGTTCGCGTTCGGGATTCTCGGCCTCGATCCGTACGACTGGCAGGTCAAGGCCTACCGGGCAATCAACGACCATGCGCGCACCTCGCTGGTGGCCGCGAACGGCTCGGGCAAGACGGCCGCGGTGATCGCCCCGGCGATCCTGTGGTGGCTGTCGTGCTTTCCGCTCTTGGGATAGGAGCCATCGGCGCGACCGGAGTTGAGATAACTCAACATCTGGTGAACATTCAGGAAGAGCACATC
>JBKACM010000296.1:0-2827 GCA_046269335.1 Alphaproteobacteria bacterium
AACCTGCAAAGGACACGTCCGCAATGGGAATCAATTACCGGGTACCCAGACAAATTCTCCAAATACGCTCCTTGAAGCCATGCTTTGCAATGAGGAAAAAATGAATACTCGTGAACAAGACATCGTCATGATCCGTGCATCGTCTCTGGCGGGATATTCCGATTGTCCACGCCGGGCAGCGGGACGGATTTTTCCGGACGCCGTCAACGGGGCCGGCTACACCCTCCGACCGCTTCCCGCCTCTATCGCCGCCGCCGTCGGAACGGCGGTTCACAAGGCGGCGGAGAGAATTCTGCGGGAAAAGGCTGCCTCTGGTGTGACCCCTTCCGAGGCCGAAGCCGCCGAGACCGCCGTCTCCACCCTGCATGAACGGGCCGCCCTGGGGCTGCTTTACGATCGCGACACCCCGACCCTGGGCGACGCCGAACGACAGGTCCAGCGGATGGCCGCCGTCTATCACCGCGACGTGGCCCCGGAGGTAACGCCGGTTCTGGTGGAGGAGCGTCTGGAAAGCGAGATTGCGCCGGGGGTGATCCTGTCCGGGCAGATGGATGTCATTGCCGGGGCCCCGAACCGGGTCCGGGATCTCAAGACCGGAAAATCGCCGGCCGCCGCCAGGGCGCAGCTCGGAGCCTATGCCCTGCTGGCCAGGGCCCATGGTCTGGAGATTACCGGCGTGATGATCGATTTCATCCGACGGGTACCGTGCCGCCTCCCCCAACCCGGCGTACTTTCTTTCACTTACGATCCGGCGGAGTGCGAGAACGCGGCCATCGCCGTGGCCCGGAACATCGCCTCCGACCTGCGCTCCTTCCGCCTGGGGGACCCGAAGGCCGGGCTTTTGCCGGGGGACCCCTGGGCGTTTCCGGCCAATCCCAATTCGAAGCTGTGCGGAGACAAGTGGTGCGGGGCCTTTGGAACCGTCTTCTGCCGCGAACATGCCACGCAACAGATCGTGTGAGGAGGAGGGATCCATGCGAACGACGATCGAGAATTTCCGCAACGTGATCCGGGCCAGTCTGGACCTGAACGGCGTGGTCCTGGTGGCCGGTACCAATGGGGCCGGCAAAAGCAGCCTGGCCCAGGCCGTGGCCCAGGGTCTGAGCGCTCCCTTCCTTTCCGCCCACCCTTCTTCCGTACCTTCCATGTCCCCCATGGCTCGCCGGAAAGCCCTGGTGACCGTGGGGGCCACCGAGGCCCGGATCGTCCTGTCCTCCGAAACTCCTCCCGCCACCAGATGCCTGAAGTGGCCCTCCAACGAAGTCGTCACCGATGGCCAGCCACCTGAGAGCAGTCCCCATGCCGTCGGCCTCATCCACATTCTGGACATGGAGGAACGGGAGAGAGCCAAATTCCTGGCACGATCCCTGGACTCGGAACCCTCCCGGGATGATTTCGTGCAGGCCGCGACCGAGGCCGGCGTGGCCCCCTCCGAACACCAGGCAGCCTGGACGCTGGTGGAGAGCCTGGGATTCGACCAGGCCCTGGGCGAAGTTCTGGCCGAGGGTGCCAGGCTCAAGGGCCGCTGGGAACTGGTGACCGGTGTGCGTCGCTATGGCGCGAAGCTGGCCGCCTGCTGGGAGCCGGAGGGTTGGGAGGCGTCGCTGGCTCAGGCGAGCCGATCCGGTCTGATGGCGGCAATTACCGAAGCGCAGACGGCCCTGGAGCAGGCCATTTCCGAGCGTGCCGTGGCCTCGGTGGATCGAGAGCGGCTGGAAATCATGGCCTCGCGTCCGGAAAGAGCCCTGGAACCCCTGCTGGAGGCGATCGAGAACGCAAAGCAGGAAAGGGATGCCGCCTTGCAGGCCCTGGCCACCTTGCCAGTCGAAACCTCCGTTTTGGGATCCGTTTCCTGTCCCCACTGTGGTCATGCTTCCGCTCTCATGGTGGAACCGGAAACCGGTACCTATCGCCTGGTACCGACGGCAGAGTCTTCTCCCCGGGGGCGGAAGCGGGGGACGAAACGGCCTCTTCCAACCTTCGCCGAAGCCCGTGCCCGGGTCGACGAAGCCTTGCGGCGGCTGGCTACCGCCGAGGCGTTGGCGCTGTCGACGCGGCAACTCAACGAGGCGCGGCAGGCCGCCATCCTCAAACTTGCCTCTCTGGACACGCCGGAGGGAAAGGAAATGGCGGTGGTGGCCATCGAGCACCACCGTGCCGCCTATGCCCAGGCACGCCGGCGGCTCGCCATGACGGAGGCCAGGGACCAGGCGGAAGGCCTCCGTCACCGGATCGAAACCCTTGCCCTGCTGGCAACCCTGTTGCAGCCGGATGGCCTGCGGCAGAGCAAACTCTCACGGACACTGTCGGATTTCCAGAGCACCTGGCTTGACCCTATCTGCCGTGAGGCCGGCTGGCCCCCGGTGACCCTGGAACGGACTTTGACCGCCACCCTGGCGGGACGTTCTCACGAGAAGCTGAGCACCTCGGAGCAATACCGGGTCCGGGTGGTGTTGCAAATGGCGCTGGCGCGAAAGGAAGGGGCGGCAGCGGTGGTGATAGATGGTGCGGACGTTCTGGACGCGCCGGGCCGGATCGGCCTTATCCGCATGCTCCGACGCCAGGGGCTACCGGCTCTGGTGTGTCTGACCACGAGCCACCGCGAGGAAGCCGTCACCTTCGCCAGGATCACCGACATCCACAATGGATACTGGCTCAGGGACGGACGCGCGGAGCCCCTCCATCCGGCGGATTCCTCACTGGCAGCCGCCTGATACCATCCGCACGAAGTCTTGACTTCGTGCGGAGCGGGTTTCGCTCAGACGCCGCGCGGGCTTGTACCGACCGCTCTGTGATACCGCCGTGCAGATATTTTGACCCAGGGTCA
>JBKACM010000297.1:0-2825 GCA_046269335.1 Alphaproteobacteria bacterium
CGCGCGGCGCTTGAGCGTACCGTCTGTGCATATTTTGACCATGGGTCAAAATATCTGCACGGCGGTATTAGTCACGCGGGGCGGGTTCGGCTTCCGGTAAAGAGCTTTTCCTGATCCTTGAGCGCCGAGGCGAAGGCTTCCAGGATGGCGGGCAGTTCGGAAGTGCTGGCCGGACCTTCCACTCCGTCAAGATCGCCGGGCTTGCCCAGGTCGGAGGCGGTCCGATCTATCTGCCCAAGCCAGGGGGCCAGATTCTGGAACCCGAACAGCATGCAGTGACCCCGGGCGCTATGGGCCAGGCGGCCAAGGGCATCCCAGTCACTGCCGGCCAGGGCCTCGCGCATCCGCTCGATGTCGCTCTCCATCTGGCCGAAGAACGCCGGCAGCAGGTGATCGAGTTCGTTATCAACTGTTTTCTCGATGCGGGCCTGGGAAGAATCGCCCGGATGACCCGTGCCCCCTCCCAGATAACGCCTCAACAGCGTCATCAGCATGCCCTTGCGCACCGGCTTTGCCAGATAGTCGGTACAGCCGGAGACGATGGCGGCGTCGCGATCCTCCTTGAAGGCCCCCGCCGTCAGCGCAATGATGGGCTTGGCGGGTAGGGAGGCCGCTTTCTCCCGGCGACGTATCGCCATGGTGGCGTCGTATCCGTCCATCACCGGCATCTGTATGTCCATCAGGACGAGATCGTAGGCGCAGGTGGCTTCCAGGGCTACGGCGGTGGCTCCGTTGTCGGCCACGTCGATGACGCAGGGCGTTCCCGCCAGGAGGTTCCGGACCACCAGCTGGTTGAGGTCAGAATCGTCCACGAGGAGAATCCGGGACGGAGGCAGATGACCCGAGGATGGGGCCGTCTCCTTCGCGGCGGCCAGTTGGGCCGCAATCTCATCCTCGGTCGCGGGTATCAGGGTGACGGAGAAGGAAAACGTGCTGCCGACCCGGAGCTGGCTGGCGACTTCGATGCTGCCGCCCATCAGGGCCGCGAGCTGGCGACAGATGGCCAGGCCAAGGCCGGTGCCGCCGTGGGACCTGGTGGTGGAGGCGTCGGCCTGGGCGAAGGGATCGAAGATGGTTCGCAGTTTGTTTCGTGGGATGCCGGGGCCGGTGTCGGCGACGGCGAATCGCAGAACGTCCTTCTCCGTGCCCGGATACACGCTCAGAATCACGGTGCCTGTGGCCGTGAACTTCACCGCATTGCCAAGCAGATTGGTCAGAACCTGACGTAGCCGATGGGGGTCTCCCCGCCAGTAGCGGGCCAGACCCGGGGTGATGAAGGTATGCATCGCCAGCCCCTTCTGCTCCGCCCGAACGCCGGTGACGCCCGAGACGGAGTCCAGCAGGGCGTGCAGATCGAACACGATGCTTTCCAACTCGATCCGGTTGGCCTCGATTTTCGAGAAGTCGAGGATGTCGTCCACCAGGGTCAGGAGGTGCTCGCCGGCCTGGGCTACCAGGTTGACGTATTTGTTCTGGACCTCTTCCAGGCGGGTCTCCTTGAGAAGGTCGGTCAGCCCCAGAATGGCGTTCATGGGGGTACGGATTTCGTGGCTGACCATGGCTAGAAACCGGGACTTGACCCGTCCGGCTTCCTCGGCCCGTTCCTTGGCGGCTCGTTGGGCTTCCTCGGCCCGCCGATGGGTGGTGACGTCCACCAGGGTGGTCACCACATGGGCACCATCGCTGCCAAATCGGGTCTTGTGGATTTCCACATCGTGAATGCTGCCGTCGGCATAGGTGACGGTGTTGCGAAAGGTGTGGCGCCCCACCAGGGTGGAAATCGCCCGCTCGGTGTCGCGATAGAGCCGGGCCAGGTCGCGGGGGAGAACCGGTGACAGGGACCTGCCGACCAGCAGGTCGCGACTCATCCCGGAAATGGCCTCGAAGGCCAGATTGCACCCCACGCATATGCCGTCGTCGCGGGTCACGTAGATCGGATTTGGTATTCCGTCGATGAGCTGTTGACTGAACTCCGGCCAGTCACGCGGGCCGTTACCTGGGGGAACTTCACTCACGCCACCCATTCCCGCCAAATTTTTCCGCCAGAAAGCGGGCTCCCTGCCGAAGCCCGTCAGGATCAATGCCGTGTTCCAGCCCTGGCCGGACCCGGGTGCTTACCTCCACGCCCGCCGTGCGCAAACCGGATTCCGCCAGTGACAGGGAAGCTACCGGTACCACCGGGTCCTCCTGTCCGTGAATCAGAAGCACCGGTGGCCGCACCAGAATCTCCTCTCCAAGAATCCCGGCTCCCAGCAGGGCACCGGAGAATCCCACGACCGCGGCCATGGCATCGGGACGACGGAAGGCCACGTGCAACGCCATCATCGTCCCCTGGGAAAAACCCACCAGCGCCATGCGGGAGGCCGTCAGGCCGTAGAGACGCAGAAGGTCATCCAGGTAGTGATCCAGGGCTGGAGCCGCCTCGCGCGCACCGGCCAGCATCGCCTGATGAGCCTCCCGAATTCGGTCCGGGTTCCGACGCAACTCGTATGGATCATGGGCCTGCATGCTGAACCACTGCCGGCCTTCGCTCCATACCTCGCAGGATTCCGACCCGCTGGGGGCGTGAAAGGCTGCCGTCGGCAGCCATCGCGAAAGGGGAGGGGCCATCCCGATCAGGTCGTTTCCATCGGCACCATAGCCGTGGAGCAGCACCACGACGCGATCCGGCCGGCTACCGGAGGCAGGCAGGTGAACCGGGCCGTCGAGCTTTGTTCCGGAAGGCATGGCGTGACGATTCTCCCCCTGTGATACCGGCGAGCATAATATTTGACACATCGTCCCGCTTGAGCGCCGGTATCAAGCGGCCATTGCGACCGCGGCCA
>JBKACM010000298.1:0-2802 GCA_046269335.1 Alphaproteobacteria bacterium
CAACGGTACGAGTCAAGGTCTCGTACCGTTGGTATCACGCCGAGAAGCCGACGAGTCCTCTCATCGGCTCACTGGTATCAATGGCGACGCGGCCGAATCGCGACCTCTCCCCGACGCCCAACCTCGCCCCGCCCCGGACGCAACGGCCCAGCCTGCTCCCGCCGCCGCTTCATCGCCTGGAGAATAACCCCGAAAATCGCGGTGGCGAAACCGACAAAAAACGAAACCCCGACCACCACCACCAGTGGGGCATTGAACTGCAACAGAAGATATACAGAAATAACATGTTGATTCTGCGAGGCGAACAGCACGATGAAGCCAACGAGAAATACGTAAAATACAAAACCCAGCACGTGCTTTCCTCAGGCCTGCATCAGAATGGGTTCCAGATATTCCCGGACGGACTTCTCGGCGCTGGAGCGAAACCCGGCGGCGATCAGTGGCAGAACGACCCGCACCTTGACCAGATGGTCCATCACCGTCAGATGTCCGGTCACCCGTGCCCCCCGGATCGTGCCGGAACACGACAGAACGTTGCCCTCGCGGGAGTAGGTCCATCCGCTCAACAACGCCGCCTTGTCCTCACGCGCCTGAGCGAAGACGTGCTCCAGCTTTTTTACCGCCTGAACCATGGCCAGGTTGGTTTGCAGCTCGAAATCGACGTTGGGCATCAGACGGACGTCCTTCTCACAACCCGACCATCTCGCCCAGTTGGCTCCAGTACTTCGGCGGCAACTCCTGCGCCAGCTTCAGGGCACCGGCACTGACGTCGAAAGTCGGATCGCTCACGGTCGTAATGCCGACCTCGCCGTATTCCACCAGGCTTGCCTTGAGGTACTCGGCCAGGCCACGAACCCGCGAGCCGCCGCCTGCCAGGATGAGATTGCGCAGGACCGTCTCCTGATCCTCCGGCGAGAAGCCCTCCACCAGGGCCTTGATGTTCTCGATCATGTCGGGGAGGATGGCCTCGCAGGCTTCCCGGATCGGTTCGCTGACGTCCACCGACACCGGCTTGCCTCCGGAACGCAGGACCACGCTGATCGGCCCGGAGGACGGACCCACGAAGGAATGCTTCTCCTTCAGGGAGCAGGCGATGTTCCGGTTCACCTGAAGCTCCGGATAACGCTCCTGTATTCCGGCCAGCAGACGCTCGTCGATGAAATTGCCGGCCTTGGTCAGGGTCACCTGATCCTCCGGACCCGGCATGGTACCCTTCAGGCCGCAGAGATCGACGGTCCCGGCTCCGATGTCGATGATCAGGGCGTTGACCAGCTTGCCCTGGTTGTAGGCGACCATGAATGGCTCCGACACCACCATGGCGATGTCCACCACGTCCTGGGCTACCCGCAGGAGTGCTGCCTTGTTGGCGTTGGAGGCCCGGGCCGGGACGCCGATCACGGCACAGACGGTGTCGTCCTCCGCCGGAGCGGCCAGTCCGACGACATGGCGCATCAGATCGCGGGCCACGTCCAGGTCGCGCTGCCCGAACTCCCGCAACACGCCATCCTCCAGGGGGTAGCGAAGTTCGAGGAAGGCACGCTTGTCGTAGGCGTCGCTGCCGACCACCAGCGGAGCCCCCAGAAGTTTCAGGCCGATGAGGTCCTTGGGATAGCCGACCACCGAGCGGGTAACTTCCCTGGTGCCCCGGTTGGACATGATGGCCGTCTGAGACGTGCCAAGATCAATTCCCAGCAGCAACTGACCGCCCGTGCCCGCCATGTTTTCCACTCCGCCAACCTCCTGCGGCCGTGGGACACGCCCCATCTGCCGCACCGCAACCGCAGTGACCTTACCCGCGTTCCCGCAGCATTTCCACGGCATTCTGGAGCACCGCCAGGGTAATCGGGTGAACCCGATTACCCCTGATTTGTTCATGCCCCTCAGCGCCGGGCGGGGCCGTCCGGCCCCTTGGCTTGCGCGCACACAGATGCGCGGGCGCTCAATGCGCCAGATGTTCCCGTTTTACCCCAACTTGACGTCCTATTCCTTTTTCACCCGATTGCCCTGGGAGCACCGCGCCCACCCCCGGGGAAACTTCACCGGGGGAGGCCCGGCACGAAACCCTCTTCAGTTCGGATGGAAACCTTCGTCACGACTCCGTCTGCGGGACTCGGCAAGACGGGGGAAAAGTTTCTCCATCGACTTCTGGCCGGTCTCGAACGCCCCGGACATGGCCCGTCCTAGCCAGGCCCCTCCCCGGATCGCGTAATCCAGGCCGTCACCCAGGATATCGACGGCCTGATTCACGCCATCGCCGACGATCCCCAGAACCCCCTCGAAGAGATCCTCGACCGGAATGTAGACCACGGAATCACCGTCCTCCGATCCCGACCTGGTCTTCGCTACCGAAACCACGACGGGTACCTGAGCCTCTTGCGCCCCTGTCCGCTCCGGCTCCGAATCTTGCGCCGTTTCCGGCCCAGGCAGCGGCTGCCAGGGATTGACGCCGTCTTCGGGCAGCCCCGTTGCCATGCGCGGACGCACTGGCGAGGAGGCCACCTCCGGCTCCAGAACCTCGGCCTGCGGCAGGGACGGGGGCGGAGCGAGGACCTCGGGTTCCGCCCCCTCCGCGGCCCCACGAACGCTCTCCTCCGCCGTCACAGCCCAGAAATCCTCACTGTTTCCCATCGTCTCCGTCATCGCCGCTCTCCCATCCCCCCGGATACACGCAGACAAAGCCCCCCGAATCATCGGACCCGCTGCCTTCGGGGCCCGACCCGCGGTGTCATACCAATCCGCGTTGATCGTGACCGATCAGCGCCCTCAATCGCCGGCGGGGCCGTCCGGCCCCTTGGCTTGCGC
>JBKACM010000299.1:0-2801 GCA_046269335.1 Alphaproteobacteria bacterium
GCCCATGACGACGACTTTGGAAGAGGCGGATCGTTTGATCGCTTTGGCCGAGCAGTTTGGACGGGTGTTGCAAGAGGGCATCCAGAAGTTTCACACCGCGCCGACCCCTCGGGTTGGTGGCATTCCTATTGTCCTGGGCGTGCTCGTGGCCTGGTCAATGGCCGGCGCCGAGGTGCAGAAGATGCTCCTGCCCATCCTCGTAGCCGGCATGCCGGCCTTCCTCTTCGGACTCGCCGAGGATCTCACCAAGCGGGTGAGCGTCATGAAGCGCCTCCTCGCCACCTTTGCCTCCGGGGTGCTGGCCTGGCTGCTCACCGATTACTCGCTGGGGCGTGTGGATGTCTGGGGGCTGGACGCGCTGCTGCAGTTCACCGTGGTCTCCGTGGTCTTCACCGCCTTCGCGGTCGGGGGTGTTGCAAACGCCATCAACATCATCGACGGCTTCAACGGGCTTGCGAGCACGGCCTCGAGTCTTGCGTTCGTGGGCTACGCCCTGATCTCCTACCAGGTGGGGGACTACACCCTGGCCTCCGTGAGCCTAGTGCTGGCCGCGTGCGTCTGGGGCTTCTTCTGGGTCAACTGGCCGCTGGGCAAGATCTTCCTGGGCGACGGGGGCTCCTACTTCGTGGGGTTCGCTCTCGCGTGGGTGGCCGTGATGCTGCTGGATCGGAATGAGTCGGTCTCGGCCTTCGCAGTCCTCTTGGTGTGTGTGCACCCGGTGATCGAGGTGGTGTTTAGTATCTACCGGCGCAAGATCAAGAGGGCCCACCCCGGGCATCCGGATCGGCTGCACTTCCATAGCCTGGTCAAGCAGAGGTACGTGAGGAGGTGGTTTCCGTCGCTCTCAACGGGGCTGCGTAATTCGATTACTGGGCTGTTGGTTGGGGGGATGACGCTGACTGCTGTTCTGATCGCTTGTCAGACCAATGGTTCAGTACTTCTTTCCTTGCTGGCTTTTGTGGGTCTCGGGCTGGGGTATGTCGCGATATATGCCCGCATGGTCAGGCACCACTGGTGCTCGCCGATTGAATTTTTGATGGTTAAACCCGGAAGGGTTTTGGCGAGAATTTGATTGCGGACTTGAGTTTGAGACTGCTTCGCTCCACCATATGCAAAACCCCAACTCGTCTGAGTTGGGGTTTTTTCTTGGGCGATCGCGCGCGTTGCCCCGTGTTCTTGCGGGTTCATGCGGAAACTTGCGGACTTCGTCCTCTGCACGGCCAGACTGGTTCTGCGCCTGGTTCTCTCTCTTCCGACCATTTCTCTCAGTACCCCTGGCGCCCGGAAACAGGCCAAAGTCCACAAAGCCCTCGGATCAGGGTCAATAAAATCAACAACTTACGAATGGACCGATCGAGCGGTTTTCTCCCAGCATTGGCAGGCAAACGTAAATAACAACCGCCGGCCGACAATCAACCCATGTCTATCATCGACCACCGCACCCTCTACTACCTGCCCGGTCACGGCGGTCAGTTGGCCACGGGTTTGGGGCAGGGTTTGATGGATCGAGGTTTTCAGGTGGCCGGGCGAGAGACGCGTGGCGACTTCCGAAGCTTGCCCTTTGACGATCAGGTCCAGGTGGTCATGCAGGACCTGCAAGACCATTTCTGGCACGAGCAGGCTCGGGTGATCTGCAATTCATTCGGCTCGTACTTGTTTCTGCATGCACAGGCCCAGATGCCGGCTTACGTGGGACGGGTGTTGTTACTGTCGCCGATAGTCGGGGAGTTCACCAATGAGCAGACCCGGACCAGCTTTTCGCCGCCTAGGCCGCAGCGGCTCAAGGAGTTGGCGGAGACGGGGCAATTCAATGCGCCGACCCACTGCGAGATACATGTCGGCGAAGAAGACTGGCAAAGCATCCCGGCCAATGTGCAGGCTTTTGGTCGGTTGACGGGGATACCCGTGACGGTTGTGCCAAAGGGTGCGCACGACCTGGGCAAGGCTTATGTGGGCCCGTTGCTCGACCGGTGGTTGCCGTCGAATGCGGAAACATCAGCACCATGAAAATCGATGACGCTCACCGCGACCACATCCAAGCCGTCCAGGAGTGGCTGGAGAAAAACGTCCGGGTCTATCCCACGCCCTCGCGCATCAGCCTTCGCCAGATTCAGCTGGATTCCAATACCTTGCGCGGGGAGGCTCTTCTTTTCGTGGGGGATACGCTGCCTGGCGAAGCGTTGACCTTGCGAATGGGCGATGCCGGTTGGCTGACTTTCACCTCGCCGCTGTTTCACTCGCCATTGGGTGCGCCGGCCACTTACGGTGCCATTGAACTCACGGACAAGACGACGCAGGCGGTCTCTGCTGCGATTCAGGGCTTGCTTCCTCGTCTACTGCCATTTGGGATCAATCCCAAGACCCAAGAGTGGGTCACAGCATCGACCCCGCTGCGAGAGCGGATCAGTGATGCCGCTGAACTGAATGCCGCCTTGGAACGGATCACCCATCCTGATTTTGAGTGGAGCCAATCCGTCGCGCCGGACTGACTAGCGACTGTGGGGTCACGACACTGATCGGTCAGCGGGGTGGCGCCGATCACAAACATAGCAGCGCCCGCTGCTCGTCCCACAGCAGCGGCGTCCCCGATGCCAGGTCGAACAAGGTGACGTGGTCGGGCAGTGACTCGTCCAAGATGGCAGCCACGATGTCCGGCGCGAGAGTGGTGAGGTTCACCATCCGGCTGAGGTAGGCCCTGTCCATCCCCTCCATCTCGGCCACCTCGGCCAGATTCCGTGCTTTGCCCGACTCCAGGATGGCCAGCCATCGATAGCCCCGGACCAGGGCCTGTTGCATCGGTG
>JBKACM010000300.1:0-2795 GCA_046269335.1 Alphaproteobacteria bacterium
GGGATAGGGCTTCGAGCCGTCGTGAATGACCCCCCACATGTCGATGATGAAGGCATCGTAATGCGGGGCCAGCGAAGCCAGCCCGGACAAAATCGGTACGGCGGGTGCCATGGCGTCAGATTTCCCTGTGGTCGGCCCCTACGGCCTCGGCGACGGAGGCATAACCATCGGCCCGCAGGCTTGCCGCCAAGTCCCGTTTGATCCGGGCAATCAGGCGCGGTCCCTGGTAGACGAGAGCGGTGTAGAGTTGCACCAGCGAGGCCCCGGCCCGGATCTTGGCGTAGGCATCTTCGCCGTTGCGGATGCCGCCGACACCGATCAGCGGCAACTGACCCCCGGTAAGAGCGTACATGTCCCGAAGCACGGCGGTGGAAGGATCGAGCAGAGGCTCGCCACTCAACCCTCCGGTCTCGCCACGGTGGTGGGAGCGCAGGCCCCCCGGCCGAGCGGTCGTGGTGTTGCTGACGATCATGCCGTCAATACCACCTTGCAGGGCGACTTCCGCGATGTCGCGCAGATCCTCCATGGTCAGATCGGGAGCAATCTTCAGGAGCAGAGGCGGGAGCTTCCGGTCCGTCACGGCGGTAGACAGGGCCGCACGCACCCGCGCCACCAGGGCCGCCAGGGGTGCCCGCCCTTGCAGGGCCCGAAGTCCCGGCGTGTTGGGCGAGGAGACGTTGATCACGAGATAGTCGCTGACAGGGGCAAGGGTGGAAACCCCGGATTCGTAATCGGCGGCGGCTTCCTCGGTATCCTTGTTCTTGCCCAGATTGGTGCCGACGATACCGGCCTTGCGGGAGCGAGCCGCCAGCCGCGACGCCACCCGCTCCATGCCGTCGTTGTTGAACCCCATGCGGTTGATGATCGCCCGATCCGCCGGCAGGCGAAACAGCCTGGGTTTCGGATTGCCGGGCTGTGGCCTTGGCGTGACCGAACCGACCTCGACGAACCCGAAGCCAAGCCCCAGCAGCGGCTCACAGACCTCGCCGTTCTTGTCGAAACCGGCCGCCATTCCGACCGGGTTGGGAAAACTCAGCCCCCAGAGATCCACGGCCAGGATCGGGTCCTCCGGACCAGGGGCCAGAAGGCCGTGCGCTTCCAGGCCGGCAATCCCGCTCTTCAGGGCCAGCATGGCGAACCAGTGAGCCCGCTCGGGCTCAAGCCACCGCAGCACGTAGCCCCCGAACCAGGGCAACCCCTCGCCGCCCACTTCAACAAACCCGTCCATCACATCCCCAACCGATTCGCCATCACCTCCGGCGCGCCACGACCTTCTGGTACATACCACCGAAATAGGTCTGCTTCGACCACTCGAATGGCTCCGAAGACAGGGCATAGCTGTCGATTTCCCGGGCCCACAAGCCCTTGGCGAAGGGCTCCAGCGTGTCGAACACCAGACTCATGAGCCCCTTCAGGGGGTGAAAGATGCCGGGCCGGTGATAGTCCACGAACACCGCCTTGCCTCCCGGAGCGACAACCCCGAGAAGGGCGTTGACGATCGCTTTCTTGTAGGGCTCGGGGACTTCGTGGAGGAGGAAAAAACAAGCCACCACGTCATAGGGTCCCCCGGTGGGGCGCGCGGCATCCCCGAGACTCACGGTCGCCTGGGGAACGCCATCCAGTTTCCGCTGGCAACCGGATACCTGAATGGGAGCCACGTCGGTAACGAACAACCGCCCCTGCGGACCAACCGCCTGGGCAAGATAGCTGGAGAAGTTGCCATAGACGCAGGCCGGTTGCAGAACCGTCTGTCCGGGCGTGATTTCCTCCACGACCGCCTGGGTCAGGCGGTGCATGTTGCCCCAGAGGATGGAATGCACGACAAGCGGATGATCAAACACCGCCCGCCCGACCGGGCTGAGGTAGGCCCAATGGTAAACGTCCCGCAGGTAATCGGGGACAGTCACCGGCTCGGAGGCGAAGGAAACAGCCGGGTGGGCCGCTACCGCCGCCCCCCTCGATTCCGCAAGCTGCGCCTCTCCGAGACGGGCCTCGACCGGGATGACACCGCCGTGGTTCCTGTGCACGTCCGCGAGCTCATCGGTGGCCCGGACGGCCCCCCCCAAGGACTGAGTCATCTGCATCTCCCCCCGCGCTCCGCCCTACGACGACAGGTCACAGGCCCCGGACCGATCCCGCCGCCCCCGCGGCAATGACACGGTCTGAACCCAGAATCCAGATCCTGCCCTCAGCCACGCACCGGAGGTGCCGAAGGCTGAACCTCCAGCCCGCTGGCCATCTCGACCCTGGTCGGCGCGGAATGCACCACGCCGTGGTGCTGCAAATGGTAGGCCCGTCCCTCGAAGGCGTCAACCAGGCGCCGGATACCATCGCCGGAGACGATCCCGGCCAGCACGCCATAGCCGGAGGTGCGAAGTTCATAGTCCACATCCAGGCTGACGTCACACCCTCCCTGAGGGGAAGGCAGAAAGGACCAGCGCATGTCCAGGGACTTGAAGGGCTTGTCCGTGGAGGTGACGTCGATTCGGTCCGGACGCCGCAGAACGGTCTGGGACTGGAATTCGTGGCGAATCACGGCCACACCCACGACCTGCCTGGTGAAATACGTGTCCCCCTGCGTCTTCCACACGCTCGCCCGCACCCACCAGGGCACGAACTCAGGGTACCGCTCAACGTCCGCCACGAGGTCGAACAGGAACTCGCGATCAAATTTCATGGGCCGACGTACCACATGCCTGGGCATAATGAGGGCCCCTCCCCTCCTCCACCCTACGTCCGCCGAAGCCACGGCTCCACGACAGAAGTCCGACCCCGGCTTCCGTTTTTGCGACAAT
>JBKACM010000029.1:0-16073 GCA_046269335.1 Alphaproteobacteria bacterium
CGCGGTGGCACCGTAGAGCCTGCCGCGGCTGGTGGGATCGAACTGCCAGCCATGGCGTTCCATGAATTCCCGGAACAGGGTGGGAATGGCCTGCCTCGTGAAGCGCTGGGCAATCTGCTGGTCCGGGTCCGTTGACCGTTGCTTCGGGTGGTTCCGGTAGAAATAGCTGGGCTCCACCACGTACACGGTCTCGAACTCCGCGAGCAGACGCGCCAGAATGCCGACCTCTTCGGTGATTTCCTGGTGCAGCCCGACCCTGTCGTAGACGACGCGCCGCATGAGATGGCCGGCAAAACCGGGAAAGGTGCCGGTCAGGATGTCCCGCAGCAACAGGACGTTGTCATACTCCAGGGAGAGAACGTTCCCCTTTTCATCGACGTTGTAATAGGGGGAATAGGCCATGGCGGCATCGGGATTTGCCTCCAGGGCAGCCGTGTGGGATTCGAGAAAGTACCTGCCGGCATAGTCGTCGGCAGACATGAACGTGATGTATTCCCCCCGTGACGCGATGATCCCGGCGTTGGTGGCCCGGTTCACGCCACCGTTCTCCTGGTGGAAGATACGGAGGCGCGGGTCGGAAAGGGAGTTCAGATACTCGAAGGTCCCGTCTGTCGAGCCGTCGTTGACAATGATCAACTCGAAATCGGCGTACGTCTGCGTCAGGATCGACCCGATTGCCTGCGGCAGGTATTGGAGGTGGTTGTAGGTGGGAACGACGACGCTGACCTTCGGCATGTTCTTCATCCTCCCGACGAGGGGCCGGAGGCCGGCGTCTCCAGGACACCATCAATTCTTGCCGCCGTATCGTTGCGCCGGGGGTGCCACAGGCCACGATCGATGGCTTCCTGAAACCGCGCCGCCATTTCCTTCAGGGCCGCCGGATTGACCTCCTCGATGAACTCCCGGACCTCGTCATCGGACAGATAGGCGTCGAACAGGGCATCGAAGTGATGATCCCGGACGCAGCGGGCGGTCGCGGCGAAGGCGAACAGATAGTCCACCGTCGCAGCCATCTCGAACGCCCCCTTGTAGCCGTGACGCATCACGCCCCGGATCCATTTCGGATTGGCGGCACGGGCCCGGACGATACGGGCAATCTCCTCTTCCAGGGTACGGATGCGCGGCGTCTCGGGTCTTGCGTGGTCGGCGTGATAGACCACCGGCTGTTGCCCCGAAAGCAGACGGACCGCCGCCGTCATGCCGCCTTCGAACTGGTAGTAGTCATCGGAATCGAGAAGGTCATGTTCCCGATTGTCCTGGTTCTGAATCACCGCCTGGGCCGATTTCAAACGGGTCTCGAACAGGCCGTGCTCGGCATGGCCGACGGCTCCGGCCCCGTAGGCATAGCCGCCCCAGGCGACGTAGGCGCGAGCCAGATCGGCATCGGTCCGCCAGCCCCGTTCGTCGATCAGAGCCTGAAGCCCGGCCCCGTAGGCACCGGGCCTGGAGCCGAACACCCGGTAGCCGGCACGACGGACGGCATCGGCGGCGGGAATACCGGAAGCAACGAGCCTCGCCGTCTCCTGCCGGGTGTGAGCAGCCAGGGGATTGACGTCATCCCCCTCCTCGTCCAGGGCCGAGACGGCACGGACCACGGAATCGAAAAGATCGATCAGGGAGGGAAAGGCATCGCGAAAGAATCCCGACACCCTCAGGGTCACATCGACTCGGGGCCGACCCAGCACGCTCTGAGGCAGAATTTCGAAACCGGTGACCCGGCGCGAGGCGCTGTCCCAGGTGGGCCTGGTCCCCATCAGCGCCAGCGCCTGGGCGATATCGTCGCCGCCGGTGCGCATGTTGGAGGTGCCCCAGGCGGTCATGGCCACGGAACGCGGCCAGTCTCCATGGTCCTGGAGATGGCGTTCGATCAGCAGGGTCGCCGACTTCCAGCCCAGATGCCAGGCGGCCGGGGTGGGCACGGTACGGGTATCCACCGAGTAGAAGTTGCGCCCGGTGGGCAGGACATCGGGCCGGCCCCGGGTGGGGGCTCCGGAGGGGCCGGGAGCGACGAAGCGGCCGTCCAGTCCCGCAAGCAACCCCTTCATCTCCGCCGCGCCACAGGCGGCAACCGCCGGACGGAGCCCCTGTGCCACCGCCTCCAGCACCGGTCGTGTGTACCGCCACGAGGGATCGGGCGGGAAGGTTCCGCCGATCAGGTCCCGCGCCAGCCGCTCCAGCCGCTCCACCGTATCCCCGACGGTGCGCCAGGCCGATCCCGCGGCCAGGATCTCCGGGCGGGCTCCGCTCCAGGGGTCCCCCAGGGGGCAATCCAGAGGATCGAACGACAACCCCAGATCGGCGGCAAGGGCCCGGAGAAGAGAGGCTTCGTGCGGGGCTTGTCCTCTGGGTACCCGGCACAGGGCTACCAGAAGATCGGTCAGGAGGTCTCCTTCCGGCGAGGTACCGAAGGTGTGCAGGCCGTCGCGAATCTGCAATTCCTTCAACTCGCACAGATGATTGTCGAGCTTGGTCAGGGCCGAGCCCGTATCCTCGCCGGGCGCGATGCCGCAATCGGTATCAAGGCCGAGAGTCCGGCACAGGGACAGGATTTCCTCCTGCAACACCGCAAGCCTTCGCGGATCGACGCCCGCCGCCTCGTAGTATTCATCGACCCGTTGTTCCAGGTCGCACAGCGGGCCATAGCTCTCGGCCCGGGTCAGCGGCGGGGTCAGATGATCGACGATCACCGCCTGGGCCCGGCGCTTGGCCTGGGTGCCCTCTCCCGGATCGTTGACGATGAAGGGGTAGAGATTGGGCAGTGGTCCCAGGGCCACTTCCGGATAACAGCCGGACGACAGCGCCAGGGACTTGCCGGGCAGCCATTCCAGATTGCCGTGCTTGCCCATGTGGACCACGGCCTGAGCGCGGAAGACGTCCCGCATCCAGACGTGAAAAGCCAGGTAGCCATGGGGCGGCACCAGGGCTGGATCATGATAGCTGGCCGCCGGATCGATGTTGTACCCCCGCGCCGGCTGTACCGCCACCGCCACCCGTCCGAACCGGACCGCCGCCAGGGCAAAGGCCTCTTCGTCGCTCAGAAAATGGGGATCGGCAGCGGGCTCGCCCCACCGGGCGGTTATCTCCGCCTGGGTCGCCTCCGGCAGTTCCCGAAAAAAAGCCAGATAGTCGGACAGGGGGAGGGTCTCGCGCACCGTGCGCGAGGAACGCGCCCGCAGGTCGTTGGTCGGCCCGGCCATCAGGGTTGCCATCAGGGTTGCGCCATCGGCCGGCCGATCCCGGACATCGTAGCCGGCCAGGGCCAGAGCCGCCAGGACATCGACGGTGGAGGCCGGCGTATCCAGCCCAACGCCGTTGCCAAGACGGCCATCCCGGTTCGGATAGTTGGCCAGAACCAGAGCCACCCGCCGCCCGGGAATCGGGGTACGACGGAGCGTCGCCCAGGCGGCCGCGAGACGGGCGGTGAACTCGACACGATCCGCCACCGGCCGATAGGTGATGATATCGGTTTCGGTGGCCTCGTCCCGTTCGGCGGCACTCTTGAAGGATACGGCGCGGGCAAGGATACGGCCATCCACTTCCGGCAGGGCGACGTTCATGGCGATGTCTCGGGCGGACAGACCCTGGGTGCCCTCGCGCCACGCCGCCTCCGTCGTGCCGGCGAAGACCACCTGCAAGACCGGACAGTCGCTGTCGGTGAACGGGGTCCGACTCTCCCCGATCCGACCGGGTGTGGAAACGGCGAAGCCGGTGGCGTTCAGGATCACGTCAGGTCTGGCCTGCGCCAGGATCTCCGCCACCGTTGCCGCCGCTACCGGGTCCTTCAGACTGGTGACGTGCATGGCCAAGGTGTTCAACCCCTGGGCCGTCAGGGCCGCCAGCAGGGCGTCGACCACCGAGGTATTGGCCGCCTGCACCAGGGACCGGTAGAACACCACTATCGCCGTCGGGGCTTCCTGCCGCCACTGGGCCACCCGTTCCGCCAGGGTCCCCCCCGCCGGGTAGAGTCCGGCCGGTGGCAGCGGCACCGGCTCCAGCCAGGACAAAGCCTTGTCGTCAAGGAGGGAAGCCGCGAAGCGTAGGAACTGTCCGGCGTTGCCGGGACCGCCATGGACGCAGTATTGCCACAGACGATGTGCCGCCTCCGGTGGAACGGTACACAGGGCGGACAGTTCCGCATCCGGACTGTCATCCCCCGGCAGGAAGACCACCGGAATGCCCCGGGCGCGACAGGTGGCGTCAATCTGCTCCACCCCATAGGGCCAATAGCTTCGTCCGCCGAGAAGCCGCACCACCACCAGACGAGCCCGGCTGATGACCTGGTCCAGGTAGCGATCCACGGAAAGATTGTGGGTCAGGTGCATCAGATTGGCCAGCCGGAGCGTCGGCCCACGGACGGAGCGGTGAGCGACCGCCAGGCAGGAAAGTTCGGAATCCGCCGCGGAAATGACCACGATGTCGGCTGGCGTCTGGCCAAGGTCCACGGCTTCCGAGCCATCGGCGATCCCGCCTGGGGTTGCGGCAAGGAGGTGCATATCAGGACCGCGGAGAGAAGAAGGATTCTGGAACCCTGTTCATTTCACTTCGGCGACAGGGGCATCTTCGATAACCCGGATGCCGGTGGCCTGAAGGATCTTCATTTCCAGCTTTTCCGGACCGAAGGGTTTCGGCAGATAGGAAGTGACGCCGGAACTGGCGGCGTCGATTGCCGACTCCACGGTATCCCGCCCAGTGATCATGATGAAGGGCGTGTGCTTTCCGCTGGAGCGCAGCTTCTTCAAAAGCTCGATACCCGTCAAGTTCGGCATGTTCCAGTCACAGATGATGACATCGAACGGCGGCTTCGCGGCCTGTATGGCCTGAAGCCCGCTCAGACCGTCGTTGGCGGTGGCAATCCTGGTGACGCCCATATCCTCCAGCATCATGGAAATCAGCCGGATCGCCTGCTTGTTGTCGTCGATCACCATCACGGAGATATCTGCAATCGTCTTTGCCATCCCTATCTCCCTTGCCGAAACGTCCAGCCCAACCCTATCAGGTACGCCCCGCGTCCAGCATCTTTCTGACGAAAGCCGCCAACGCCTCCTGCTTGAAGGGTTTCAGGAGCAGCGATTCGGCAGGTATCTCCGGAGCGGAGCGGTTGGTGTCGCGGTTGGTGTGACCGGACATGAAAGCTACCCTCGCCTCCTGGCGCTGGACGGAAAACTTCTGTGCCAGTTCGACCCCCCCCATGCGCGGCATGATGACGTCGGTCAGGAGGAGATCGACGCGGTCCTTGAACGCCTCCTGGACCTCCAGACCCTCTACGCCATCGCTGGCGGAAAGGACCTTGTAACCCAGTTCGTTCAGCACGGCTACGACCCAGGTCCGCACCGCCTTTTCGTCGTCCACGACCAGAATGGTCTCGCCACCGCCGGCAGGAAGCGCCTCGCTCGCTCCGTCCTCGGTGGCGGGAAGGGATTCGGGGTCCGACACCAACGGAAAATAGAGGGAGAACGTGGTCCCCTGACCGATCGTACTGGCCACATCGATGAAACCACCCGCGTCATCGACGATGCCGTAGGTGATGGAAAGTCCAAGGCCGGTACCCTTGCCCTGTTCCTTGGTCGAGAAGAAGGGTTCGAAGATCCTCTTCAGCACCGACTCCTCGATGCCGGTGCCATGGTCCTGAACATAGATGCAAAGATGATCGCCGCCGTTTTTGCGACCATTCTTCTCGGCCATGTCCTGATCGATGTTGACGACCCGGGTGCCGATATCCAGGGGACCGCCGTCCGGCATGGCATCGCGGCCATTGACGGCCAGATTCATGATCACCTGCGAAACCTGTCCCGGATCGATCCGGCAACTGGCCCTGTTGTCCTCTACCTGGATCGTCAGGGAAACCTTTGGCCCCAGCAGCGATTCGAGCATCTTCTTCATGCCGGTGATGACCGTGCTGGGATAGATGATCTGCGGCTTGGCCTCTTCGCGGCGGCTGAAACGCAGGAGCTGCTTGGTAATTTCGGCGGAACGCTCGGCGGAGGTGATGACTTCGTCCAGACAGTTCTTGACCCGCTCCACATCCTCCGGCTTCTTGCGGGCCATGTGGGCAAACCCGCTGATACCGGTCAGCAGATTGTTGAATTCGTGCGCCACGCCACCGGCCAGCTGCCCCAGGGCCTCCATCTTCTGCGTATGCATCAGACGGTCCTCGGCGGCCCGGCGTTCCGTGACGTCGGTGATGGAGCCGGCCATACGGTAAGGCCGTCCGTCGGAGTCGCGGATGGCAAGCCCCCGTTCCAGAATCCAGTGCGATTTTCCGTCCTGGGCCTCCACCCGGTATTCGCAGGAGAAGTAGGGCGCATTGCCGGAAAGATGCTCGGACAGACGGCTCTGATATTTTTCAATGTGCTGGGAATCGATCCGGGCCAGGACCGACTGGCGGGAAAGATCCGTCTCCCTTCCGCCGTCGCCGCCACCGTGAATCTCCCGGTAACGGGGAGAGACGTAGAACTTGTCGTTGATGATGTCCCAGTCCCAGATGCCTTCGTTGGAACCGGTTACCGCCAGGGTGTAGCGCTCCTCGCTTCGGCGCAGCTCCTCCTCGATCATCTTGCGCTCGGTGATGTCGAGCACGGTCCCCAGTACCTGCACCGTCACGCCGATTTCCTCGATCTTGGCCTCTCCCTTGTTCTGGACGATCCGTTGCGTACCATCGGGGCGAAGGATGCGGTGTTCGATGGCAAAGGAGCGTTGCAGACGGATCGCCTGATCAATGGTGTCCCGCACCAGGGACCGGTCCTCGGGATGGACGGCACCGATCATGCCTTCCAGGGTCGGAATGAACAGGCCTCGCTCGCCCCCGAAGATATGATACAGCTCGTTGGACCAGCGCAGCCGCCCACCGGCCACATCCAGGCTCCACCAGCCCAGGTGACCGATCCGCTGGGCCTCCTCCAGACGGGCCTGGCTCTCGACCAGGGCCTGCTGTCTTTGCTTCAGGTCGGTGATGTCGGAGTGGATGCTGACGGTACGCCCGTCGGAGGTATGCCGGTCATTCACCTTCAGCCACCGGCCGTCCTTCATGTGCTGCTCGTAGGGACCGCTGGGATTGTGGTGCTGGGCGTTCCGGACCGCGAGCCAGGCGTCGCTGGAGCCGGAAATCTCGAACTGCCCCCGCGCCGCCGCCAGACCGAGAATCGTCTCGAACGTCTGGCCGGGACGGATGTCCTTGGCGACGGTATTGTAGAACCTGCGGAAATTGCTGTTGCACACTTCCAGACGGTCATTCGTGTCCCACAGCACGAAGGCTTCCGGAAGGCTTTCAATGGCATCCAGAAGGCTCTGTTCGGCCATCTTGAGCGAGGAGATATCGGAAAAGGTGATGACGACGCCGTCCTCCAGCTTCACCCCGCGAATACGGAACCAGCCGCGGGCATTCTCGTAGTTCAGAAGATGCTCCAGGTCGAATGGCTTGCCGGTCTCTACGGTCTCCATGGCATGTTCGACCAGCCCGTCCTCATCCATTTTCGGAAGTTCGCGACGTAACAGCTTGCCCAGCAGATCCTGCTTGTTGCGGCCGACGATCTCGCCCGCCTTGTTGTTGGCATGCACGAAACGGAAATCGACGATAGCCCCGTCGTGGTTGCGCACCGCGTTGATGACCATGAACCCGTCCAGGGACGTGCGCAGGATGCCATCCACCAGCGCCTTGCTGCGTTTGTGTTCCAGTTCGGCGAAGCGGCTCAGGGTATTGTCGTTACCGGTGCCGAAATAGCCGATGAAGGTGCCGTTCTCGGCAATCAGAGGATGACCGGTGACACTGAACCACTGGATATCGCCGGAAGGTTCCTTCCAGGCCAGTTCGAAATTCCGGAACGGGGACCTCCCATGAAACGCGGAAAAGAAGAAATCGAGGGATTGTTCGTCGCTGCTGACGCCGATTTCCTCCCAGGTCTTTCCCAGGATATCGGCCCGACTGCGGCCGGTGACGGCCTCGAAGGTTTCAGAAAGGTAGCTGAACCTCAAATCCGGCCCCAGCGCCCAGAACCAGTCGGAAGCCGTGGTGGCGTAGTCCAGCAACCGGCGTTCGCTTTCCCGAAGGCGCAGGGACGTCTCCACCAGAGGGCGAGCGACGACGAAATAGGCAAGGGCAGAAATAATCATCCCCAGCAACGCGCCATCCGTCAGCGCCCAGGCGGTGGAGTCGTGCAGATTCAGATGGCTCAGGATCCAGTGGACGAGCCACTCCAGCATCATGGTGAGAAGCAGAACCACGAGCAGGCCGGACCACGGAGCATGACGGTGCCCGCTTTCACTGGTCGGGTTCCCGAAAGGTCCGTAGCGCATGAAACTTTCCCCGCCGCTCAACCCCCGCTCACATCACGATGACACGATGTGGTGACCGAGACAATCACCCGTGACGATCCGAGACGACCGGGTGACCTCGGTCACCCAAGTCCATCATGTCGACGGAGTTCCCTCGGCGTGAAGTTTCAGGGCGGTGTGAATCATGTCATGGGTGGGGGTCGGGACGCCGACCTCGCGGCCGAGCCGGACGACCGCCCCCGACAGCCACGGCAGCTCCAGCCGTCTGCCCCGGTTGAGATCATGGAGCATGGACGAGGCCATACCCTCCAGGAGGCTGTCAGCCTGTTTCAGGTTGCGCTCCACCTGGTCGCCCCGAAGAGCGATCCCCTTGGCCTTGGCAATGGCACAGACCTCCTCCACCGCCGTCTGGAACATGGCGCGGGTGTCCGGATCGGTGCGGATTGGACCTATGGGCTTGCGGGTCAGCGAGGTCATGCCGCTGAAGGCGGCCAGGAAGGAAAACTTGGACCAGATTTCCACCAGAATGCGATCACTGACCACGGCCTCGATGCCGGCGCGGTCGCAGGCGGCTTTGAAGGCCAGGACCCGGGCCGTCTCGCGCCCGTCCAGTTCACCAAAAATCAGGCGGGCATTGGTGCCCTTGTGAACGATGATCCCCGGCTCCGCCACTTCGGACACCATGTAGGTGGTTCCGCCCAGCACCGATCCGCGACCGACCGCCGCCGCGAAGGTTTCCACCGCCGTCACGCCGTTCTGGAACGGGATTACCGCCGTGTCCGGGCCGATCATGGACTTGCAGCCGGTCGCGGCCCCCTCGGTGTCATACAGCTTCACCGCCACCATCACCACATCCACCGGACCGATGGTGGAAGGATCGTCGGTGGCCTTGGCGGGGTGGACGAGGATGTCGCCGTTCTTGCTCTTCAGGTTCAGGCCATTCCTGCGAATGGCTTCAAGATGAGCCCCCCGGGCGATGAAGTGAACGTCCTCTCCCGCCTGGGCAAGCCTGGCCCCGTAATAGCCGCCAACACCGCCGCTTCCGTAAATGGCGATCCTCATTGTCGTCGTCCCCCCATTGCAACTTTTCTTCCTGATGCCGCGCTCCAGCCGATGCCAGCCAGTGCCGGTCTATACGATGGTCCGCATCCCGACGGCAAGAAGTGGCAACCACGGATCGTCGAAGTGTGGGGCGTGGAAATCCCGGACGACGATTTGTTTCAGTGGCGTCCTTGCCGCAATCGCGTTAAATCATCACGCGCGCCGGCCCATGCGAGCCGGCTGTGGAGGCTTGAGCGGAACCATGCCCAGACGCACAGACCTGAAATCGATCCTCATCATCGGTGCCGGCCCCATCATCATTGGCCAGGCCTGCGAGTTCGACTATTCCGGCGCACAGGCCTGCAAGGCTCTGCGGCAGGAAGGGTACCGCGTCGTGCTGGTCAATTCCAATCCGGCGACGATCATGACCGATCCGGACATGGCCGATGCCACCTACATCGAGCCCATCACGCCGGCGTTCGTGACCAGAATCCTGGAGAAGGAGCGTCCGGACGCCCTGTTGCCGACCATGGGCGGCCAGACGGCCCTGAACGTCGCCATGGCGCTGGCCGACGACGGCACCCTGGCCCGCCTGGGCGTGGAGATGATCGGAGCCCGGCGCGAGGTCATCGCCAAGGCCGAGGACCGCCTCCAGTTCCGCGAGGCCATGGACCGGATCGGACTCGAGTCGCCCCGCAGCGTGCTGATAAGGAATCTGGAGGAAGCCCGGCGGGCCCTGCCCCAGGTGGGTCTCCCCGCCATCATCCGTCCGTCGTTCACCCTGGCTGGAACCGGTGGTGGCATCGCCTACAACACCGCCGAATACGAACAGATCGTCCAGGGAGGCCTGGCCGCCTCCCCCGTGCATGAGGTGCTGATCGAGGAATCGGTGCTGGGGTGGAAGGAATTCGAGATGGAGGTCGTGCGCGACAGCCGCGACAACTGCATCATTGTCTGCTCCATCGAGAACGTGGACCCGATGGGCGTACACACCGGTGATTCCATCACCGTGGCCCCGGCGCTGACTCTGACCGACAAGGAATATCAGATCATGCGCAACGCCTCCCTCGCCTGTCTGCGCGAGATCGGGGTGGACACCGGCGGCTCCAACGTTCAGTTCGCGGTCGATCCCGGAACTGGCCGGCTGGTGGTCATCGAGATGAACCCCAGGGTATCGCGTTCCTCGGCGCTGGCCTCCAAGGCCACCGGCTTCCCCATCGCCAAAGTCGCGGCCAAGCTCGCGGTGGGCTACACCCTGGATGAACTGACCAATGACATCACCGGTGTTACCCCGGCCTCGTTCGAGCCCACCATCGACTACGTGGTCACCAAGCTGCCCCGTTTCGCCTTCGAGAAGTTCCCGGACACCGAACCGCTTCTGACCACCTCCATGAAGTCGGTAGGCGAGGCCATGGCTATCGGCCGTACCTTCGCCGAAAGTCTGCAAAAGGGCCTGCGCAGCCTGGAAACCGGACTGACCGGACTGAACGAGGTGGAAATCCCCGGTCTCAGCGGCGGCGAGCAGCGGGACGCCATCATCGCCGCCCTGGCGCAGCCCCGCCCCGACCGCATCCTGGTGATCGCCCAGGCGTTCCGCCAGGGCCTGAGTCTCGCCGAGATCAATACCCGATGCAGCTACGATCCATGGTTTCTGGCCCAGATCCAGGCGATCGTCGAGGCCGAAAACCAAGTGCGGGCCCACGGCCTGCCCATCGATGCCTCCGGCATGCAGCATCTGAAGAAAATGGGGTTCTCCGACCTGCGTCTGTCCGAACTGTCGGGCAAGAAACCGCATGAGGTCACTTTCCGCCGCCAGGTCTTCAACGTCCATCCGGTGTACAAGCGTATCGACACCTGCGCCGCCGAGTTTCCCTCCCACACGCCCTATTTCTACTCCTGCTACGAGGGTGACGGCGTTTCCCCGGCAGAGTGCGAGTCGGAACCCACCACCCGGAACAAGGTCATCATCCTCGGGGGCGGTCCCAACCGTATCGGTCAGGGGATCGAGTTCGACTACTGCTGCGTCCATGCCGTATTCGCCCTGCGGGAAGCCGGATACGAGACCATCATGGTCAACTGCAACCCTGAGACCGTCTCCACCGACTATGACACCGCCAACCGGCTCTACTTCGAACCCCTGACCGCCGAGGACGTCATCGAACTGGTGACGGTGGAGCAAAGCAGGGGCCGTCTGCTGGGCGTGATCGTGCAACTGGGCGGACAGACCCCCCTGAAGCTGGCGGAAGCGCTGGAGAAGGCGAAGATCCCCATTCTCGGCACCTCGCCCAATGCCATCGACCTGGCCGAGGACCGCGAGCGCTTTCAGGTGCTGCTGCGGGAAATGGGGCTGCGTCAGCCCGCCAACGGCACCGCCCGATCGGTGGAAGCGGCGCGAAAGATCGCGGAGGAGGTCGGTTATCCGGTGGTGATCCGGCCTTCCTACGTGCTGGGAGGGCGGGCCATGCGCATCGTCTATGGCGAGGAGGCCCTGAACGACTACATGCGCCACGCGGTGGTGGTCAGCGGCGAGAATCCGGTGCTGATCGACAGCTACCTGCAAAACGCCGTCGAGATCGATGTTGATGCCATCGCCGACCGCGACGACGTGTTCATCGCCGGCATCATGGAGCATATCGAGGAGGCGGGGATTCATTCCGGCGACTCGGCCTGCTCCCTGCCGCCCTACTCCCTGTCACCGGCGATGATCCGGGAAATCGAGCGGCAAACCCGTAGCCTGGCGAAATCCCTGGGCGTCATCGGCCTGATGAACGTCCAGTTCGCCATCAAGGACGACGTTCTGTACGTGCTGGAGGTCAACCCCAGGGCCAGCCGTACCGTGCCCTTCGTCGCCAAGGCCACCGGGATCCCGGTAGCCAAGATCGCTGCCCGGGTCATGGCCGGCGAGTCCCTGGCCACCTTCGGGCTTTCCGGTTCCGTAACGAAACACGTCGCGGTGAAGGAAGCGGTCTTTCCCTTCGCGCGCTTCCCCGGCGTCGATATCGTCCTGGGCCCGGAGATGAAATCCACCGGCGAGGTCATGGGAATCGATTCCGACTTTCCCCGCGCCTTCGCCAAGTCCCAGATGGGAGCCGGCGTGCATCTCCCTTCCGGCGGCACCGCGTTTCTCTCGGTCAAGGAACAGGACAAGGGTCCCTTGGCCGTCCTCGCCCGGCGCCTGTCCGGCATGGGTTTCAGGCTGATGGCAACCCGGGGCACCGCCCGCCTTCTCTCGGCTCAGGGCCTGGAAGTGTCGATCGTGAACAAGGTGCTGGAGGGGCGGCCGCACTGTGTCGACGCGATCCTGTCCGGTGAGGTTCAACTCGTGATCAACACCACGGCCGGCGACAATTCCATGGCCGACAGCTACACGATCCGCAGAACGGCATTGACCTGCAACGTCCCCTATTACACGACCATGTCCGGGGCCCGTGCCGCAATCGACGGAATCGAAGCTTTGAGGGGTGGAACGCTAGATGTGGCTCCCCTACAGTCGTATTTTGTGCCATCCTCCTGACGGGGTGTCCTTCTCCCTCGGCCCGCCGAAATGCAAAGGCGGGGGCGTAGTCTGTTTTCGAAACGGCAGGATTGCGAGAAATGGAAAAGATCCCGATGACCCCGGCGGGGCTCGCGACTCTTGAAGATGAGTTCCGGCGTCTGCGGGCGGTAGATCGCCCCAATGTCATCCGGGCGATCGCGGAGGCCCGCGAGCACGGAGACCTTTCAGAGAATGCCGAGTACCATGCCGCCCGGGAACGCCAGAGTTTCATCGAAGGTCGTATCCTTGAGCTTGAGGACATCATCAGCCGGGCCGAGGTGATCGACGTCAGCAAGCTTTCCGGCAGCCAGGTGCGCTTCGGGGCCACCGTGACCCTGGCCGACGAGGACACCGAGGAGGAGGCGACCTACCAGATCGTCGGGGCGCACGAAGCCGACATCAAGCAGGGCCGGATATCCGTCCATTCGCCGTTGGGCAAGGCCATGATCGGAAAACAGATCGGCGACTCCATCGAGGTCAGCACGCCCAAGGGAAGCCGTGCCTATCAGATTGTCAACGTGAAGTATTCCCCCTGACGTCCGGGCGGAGTCCCGTTTTGTTGCTGTTCTGTTTTGATGAATATATTGGGGAACCTGAATGCCCACCTCTGCCACAGCTTCCGTCCGCCGAGCCCTGATATCCGTTTCCGACAAGACGGGGTTGATCGAATTCGCCCGCTTTCTTGCGGAGCGCAGGGTTCATATCCTGTCCACGGGAGGCACGGCCAAGGCGATGCGCGACGCCGGTATTGTCGTGACCGAGGTGGCCGACCATACCGGATTTCCGGAAATGCTCGACGGGCGGGTGAAGACCCTGCACCCCACCATTCACGGCGGGCTTCTGGGAATACGTGGCAACGACGACCACGTCCGCGCCATGGAGGCGCACAATATCGCCCCCATCGACCTGCTGGTAGTCAACCTGTACCCGTTCGAGGCAACGGTGGCCAAGGGAGCGGACTTCGAGACCTGCATCGAGAACATCGATATCGGCGGGCCGGCGCTGATCCGGGGAGCCGCCAAGAACCACGAGAGCGTCACCGTGGTGGTGGACAGCGCCGATTACGCGGTGGTGATGGCGGAGATGGCCGCCAACGATGGTGCCACGACACCGGCTTTGCGCAAGCGTCTGGCGGCAACGGCGTTCGCCCGCACCGGGGCCTATGATGCCGCCATCTCCAGATGGTTCGCAGGCGAGATCGACGAGACCTTCCCCCATCGCATCGCCTTTGGTGGCGAACTGCGCCAGACCCTCCGCTATGGCGAAAACCCTCACCAGCAGGCGGCGTTCTACGCCGACGGCTCCAACCGGCCGGGCCTGTCCACGGCGGTCCAGCTCCAGGGCAAGGAGTTGAGCTACAACAACCTGGGCGATACGGATGCCGCCATCGAGCTGGCGGCCGAGTTTTCCGAGCCGGCCGTCGCCATCATCAAGCACGCCAATCCCTGTGGCGTGGCGGTCGCGGCCTCCCTGACCGAGGCCTATCACCGGGCGCTGGCCTGCGACCCGGTTTCGGCCTTCGGCGGCATCGTCGCCGTCAATCGCCCGCTGGATGCCGCCACCGCCGCCGAAATCGCCAAGATCTTCACCGAGGTGGTGGTGGCTCCCGAGGCCGATGCCGAGGCCCGCGCCATCTTTGCCGCCAAGAAGAATTTGCGTCTCCTGATCACCGGCGGCATGCCAGCGGCGGATCACCCTGGCATGACCTTGCGTTCAGTCGGTGGCGGTTACCTGCTGCAAACCCGCGACACCGGCCGGGTCGATCCCCTGGCCCTGAAGGTGGTGAGCAAACGGCCTCCCACCGAACAGGAGATGCGCGACCTGCTGTTTGGCTGGGTGGTGTGCAAGCACGTCAAGTCCAACGCCATCGTCTTCACCAGGAACGGTGCCACGGTCGGGGTCGGGGCCGGCCAGATGAGCCGGGTCGACTCCGCGCGCATCGCCTCCTGGAAGGCCGAGGAGGTAGCCAGAGGCCGGGGGGCCGCTCAGTCCGATACCGTGGGTTCGGTGGTGGCGTCCGATGCGTTCTTCCCCTTCGCCGACGGTCTTCTCGCCGCTGCCGATGCCGGGGCCACCGCCGCGATTCAGCCCGGTGGCTCGATGCGGGACGAAGAGGTCATCCGGGCCGCCGACGAGAAGGGCATGGCAATGGTGTTCACCGGCATGCGGCATTTCCGCCACTGAAAGCCTGAAAATGGGCACGGGGGCGGGGGGCTCTCTCGCCAAGGCACTCAAACATCACAAGGCCGGTCGTCTGGCCAGAGCCCTGTCTCTTTACGATGCGATTCTGACCAGAACGCCGGGCCACCTGGAGGTCCTGTTGCTGGCGGGCCAGGCGGCCCGGGACCTGGGGGACATGGCCAGGGCCACGCACCTCCTGCGCCGGGCCTTCGACCTGGGACGTCACCATCCCGCCGTCTGTCTCACCTACGGACGACTGTGCTTGCAGGAGAGCAAGACGCAGGAGGCGCTTGCCGCCTATCGGCAGCTTGCGACCCTGACCCCGGAAGATGCCGGGGTTCATCGTGTTCTGGGAGACATTCTCCAGTCGCTGGGTCTCCCGGAAGACTCCATCGCCTGCTATGAAAAGTCCCTGGCCCTGGCCCCCGGTGCCACCGAGGTGCTTTTCAACCTGGGTCTTGCCTTCCACCGCACCGGCAGACCGGAGGCGGCCATTGCCGAATTCCGCCGCATCATCGCCCTGTTGCCTGACTTCACCGAGGCCTACCGGTCGATGGGAGACGCCCTCGTCAACGGCGGCCGTCTCGGCGAGGCCGCCGACCGCTATTCCCGAGCCCTGACCTTGAAGCCGGATTTCGCCGAGGTCCATGCCAACCTGAGTTCGGTCCTGGTCGGCCTGAAACGCCCGGAAGCGGCGGTTGCCAGCCTTCATCGAGCCATCCGTCTCAATCCGCAACTGGCCAGAGCCTACCACGCGCTGGGCATCATCCGGCTGGAGGAAGGTCGGCTGGAAGAGGCCCTGGTCTGCTATCACCGCGCCATCACCCTGGCCCCGGACTTCCAGGAGGCTCACTTCGACCGGGGCAACCTGTTGCGTTTGCGGGGGGATTTCGCCGCCGGCTGGCGGGACTACGAATGGCGTCGCCAAGCTGTCGGCTCAAAGGCGGACTTCGCTCCATTCGTCTCTCTGCCCTCCTGGCGGGGGGAGATCCTGAACGGGCCCCTTCTGATGACCGCCGAGCAGGGAGTGGGGGAGGAGATCCTGTTC
>JBKACM010000002.1:0-38312 GCA_046269335.1 Alphaproteobacteria bacterium
GCCGGCGGGGCCGTCCGGCCCCTTGGCTTGCGCGCGAACGATCGCGCGGGCGCTCAATGCGCCATTCCCAGACCGTGGTGAGTCAAGCTCATCTCGGTCTGGTATAAGTCTCCGGACAGACTCTAAACGACCAAAACTTCCACTCCCCGCAAACCCGCTACCGTCGCCACCACGCAATCGCCACGGACCAGCGGCCCGACACCCTCCGGGGTCCCGGTAAAGACCAGATCCCCCGCCGCAAGAGTGACCAGCCCCGACAACTGCGAGAGGATATCCGCGACGGGCCAGATCATGTCACCGAGATTCCCGCTCTGGCGAAGCTGACCATTGACGGTCAGGGTAATGGAGCCGGTGGCTGGATGGCCCACGGTAGCAACAGGATGTACCGGCCCACAGGGGGCCGAGAAATCAAAGCCCTTGGCCATGTCCCAGGGCATTCCGGTCTTGCGCGCCACGGTTTGCAGGTCGCGTCGGGTGAGATCGATCCCGACGGCATAGCCGTACACGTAATTCAGACTTTCAGAGGCGGAAATTCCTGCTCCCGATTTGCCGATGGCGACGACGAGCTCGGACTCGTAATGAAAATCCGAAGACGCAGGGGGATAAGGAACCGGCCCGCCCCCAGGAACCAGAGCTTGGGCTGGCTTGGAAAAAAAGCACGGCGGATCCCGATTGGGATCGCTGCCCATCTCGCGGGCGTGGGCGGCATAGTTGCGTGCCACGCACCAGATACGATGCACGGGAAAAACCTCGTCCGATCCGACGATGGGAAGAACCGGTGGCTGCCAGATGGGAACCGCGTAACGTGGGGGCATAAGTCAACCTGGGGCAGGAGAAAGCATCCCCCTCATGGTACGATGCTCGTCTCCAATAGGAAAGCGCCCGGTCAGGGGGGTAACCGAGCGCTTTCCGGCTCCGTCAGGAGCATGAGGGCCGGTGGGGGTGCCGCCCTCACAAGACGACCCCATTGCGAGGCTGTCTGTCTGATATAGAAGTTGGTGTGTTTGAGGATCATTCGCCAATGCGATTATTAGATGGCTGGTATGCAAAATATGCATAATAAAAAACTACCGTGAGAAATCCGGGCTAATCCCCTTTCGGTTTAAAAAAGTTCGGATCATGAAACCTGAATAATTCCGGGTCCAGGACGACACCGGACTTTTCCTCGAACAGGGAAACGGTAACGACCTGGTTCTGGGCATCCTTGACCCGCCACTGCTTCAGGGCAAGAGGACTACCGCTCAGCACCAGCGTCAACTCCCCGGCGGACGGATCGTTGGTCTGAACCAGGCTGACCTCGACCGCGCCGGGCAGATGCCGCACGCCGGTCACGGTCGTCTCGTCGCCAAATTTTACGTTCGGCTTCAACAGGATGCCAGCCGGGGTACTGTCCAGCCCCAGATAGGACGTCTGACCAAGCTTTTGATCATAATAGATCAGAAACGTTCCGTCGGCGACGACCAGAATCGGGCTTGGAGGAGCGTACTCCAACCGCATACGACCAGGACGGGAAAGATACAGGATACCATCCACGGAATTCCCTTCGGCGGTAACCTGGACAAACCTGGCCTTCATCGTTTGAACCTCGTTGAGGTACGTCTCGACGGTACGGACGGTGGTCTGGTCCTCCGGGGAAAGTTTCGGTGCTGAAACGGCTTCCCGCGCAGTCAGAAGCGCGGAGGAGAGCAGAAGCAGACCCGGGACAATGGAACGAAACCTGGTAAAAAAATCTGCCATGATATATGCGGACCACCCTTTAACCCATCGAAACACGCCAATAAAACTGGCTACCTCATTGCCGGAGAGAACCGTCACGGGCGGTCCCGACCCGTAAGAATCTCCCGTTTGCCCACATGGTTCGGAGAACTGACCAGACCCTCGGATTCCATGCGTTCCATGATCTTGGCGGCTCGATTGTAGCCGATCTGAAGCTGGCGCTGGATGAAACTGGTAGAGGCCTTGCGCTCCCGCAAGACGATCTCGACCGCCTCGCGATAGAGTTTGCCGTCCGTCCCGCCACTTTCGCGCTCTTCGGCAGCCGATCCGACCTCCTCGTCCTCATCCTCGGAGGTGATGGCATCGAGATAATTGGGGGTTCCCAAGGTGCGCAGATGCCTGACTACCCGCTCCACCTCCTCGTCGGAGACGAAGGGACCATGGACGCGGGTGATGCGGCCCCCCGCCGCCATGTAGAGCATATCGCCCTGTCCCAGGAGCTGCTCGGCACCCTGTTCCCCCAGAATGGTGCGACTATCGATCTTGGAGGTGACCTGAAAGCTGATACGGGTAGGAAAGTTGGCCTTGATGGTGCCGGTAATGACATCGACGGAGGGGCGCTGTGTCGCCATGATCAGATGTATGCCGGCGGCACGGGCCATCTGCGCCAACCGCTGGATGGCCCCTTCCACGTCCTTGCCGGCCACCAGCATCAGGTCGGCCATCTCGTCTACCACCACGACGATGAAGGGCAACGGATCCAGGGGCAGACCCTGTTCCTCGTAGATGGGCTTGCCGGTTTCCGGGTCGAAGCCGGTCTGGACGGTGCGATTGAGTTTCTGGCCGGTCTCCCTGGCTTCGATCACCCTCTGATTGTATCCGGCGATGTTGCGGACGCCGAGCTGCGACATGGCCCGATAACGGTTTTCCATCTCCTTGACGGTCCATTTCAGGGCCACCACGGCCTTCCCGGGATCGGTGACCACCGGGGCCAGAAGGTGTGGAATGCCATCATAACTGGAAAGTTCCAGCATCTTCGGGTCGATCATGATCATGCGGCAGTCCGATGGTGACAGCCGGTACAGAAGCGACAGGATCATGGTATTGATGGCCACCGACTTGCCGGACCCGGTGGTACCGGCAATCAGCAGGTGGGGCATGCGGGCCAGGTCCACCTGCATGGGGGCACCGCCGATATCCTTGCCGAGAGCCAGGAGCAGCCGACCGGCGGCGGGTTCAGGCGTGGCGGAGGTCAGAAGTTCCCGCAACAGCACCGTTTCCCGTTTGGCGTTTGGAAGTTCGATGCCGATGACGCTCTGTCCCGGTACCACGGCGATGCGTACCGCCAGGGCCTTCATGGAACGCGCGATGTCATCAGACAGACCGATGACCCGGGATGTCTTGGTACCCGGGGCCGGCTCCAGTTCATACAGAGTGACAACTGGGCCGGGCCTTACCTTTACGATACGCCCATTTACCCCGAAATCCTGAAGAACCGTCTCAAGAGAACGCGCATTTTCGGCCAGAATTTCCTCGTTGATTTTCTGGATTTTCTGGGTTGGAGACAGAGGGGTCAGGAGCTCCAGGGGCGGGGCTTCGTAACCGGAGGGGTCAACCGATCTCTCGGGTGTCAGCTTCTCCTGCGTTCTGGCTCTGGTCTGGGCCGCGCGTCGACCGGCAACGCCGCGGCCTCCCCGCGTGGCCTGACCTTCCCCCGATACCGGAGCATCACCGCCTGCCTCGGAACCGTCCCGGGACAGGGACGCGGGGATTTGCCCGTCGTCGTTGCCCGTTTCCTCCACGTCTTCCTCGAAGGTGGGAGAATGGCGGGACCGGCCGCCGGGAAGTCTCGCGAACAGACGGGAACGAAGGAATTCGATCCTGGCCAACAGTCCTGGTTTCCCGTCTTCTTCCTCCTCCGGGAACGTTTCCACTGGCTTCAGGGCCGCCTTATTGGCTTTCCGTCGGAAACCGCGACCCACGCCGGCAAGGGAAATCCCGGTGACGAACGATAGGACCAGCAGGCCCAAACCCAATGCAAGACCGGCAATCATCCATGACAGGAACGGGACCACAGCCCCGGCGGCGATCAGAAGGTGGCTGACGTGGGCCAGAAGCAGGGTCCCGGCAAACCCTCCCGGATGAGCGGTCAGGGGCCAGAACCATGTGGACGGCAGCACCGCCAGACCAATGGCGAACAGCAACAGGCCAGGGGGCACGGCCAGTATCCGGGCCCAGAATCTGGGTACGGTCTGTCCAGCCATCATTCTGGCTCCCCACGCCACCAGACACAACACCGGCAAAATCGAAGCCAGGCCGGTCATCTGAAGCAGAAGATCCGAAATCGTCGCGCCGAACAGGCCCAGGGCATTGCCCGCTCTGGCGCTGGTAGCGGTATTGAAGGAAGGATCCGTGGGCGAATAGCTGGCCAGAGCCATGGCCAGCAACCCACCCCCCAGCAACAGAGTGCTTCCCAACAGGCGCTGACCGAGCCGTTCCAGGGAAAAGCTCATCCCGGCCGGCAAAAAACTCTCGCGGATGGTATGGCCATGAACCCAATGCACGGATGGAACTCCTAAAGAATTTCCGCCAAGCGTCGCAGCGCCATGGTGGTAGTGTCAAGATCGTGAACGAGAGCGACGCGGATGTAACGACGGAACGGATTTTCCGCCAGAGTCCCGCCATGGGAAAGATAGGCCCCGGGCAGCACCCGCAGCCCCCCCTCCCGCCAGAGTCTGACGGCCGCTTCCTCCCCATCGCTCACGTCGAGCCACAGAAAAAACGAACCTTCCGGGCGCCGGAATCCAAAACGGTTCCCCAGGATCCGCTCCGCCGCATCCATCTTGGCCCGGTACAGGGCGCGGTTTTCCTCTACATGGATCTCATCCCGCCACAGGGCGGTGGCGGCGGCCAGGATCGGGAGGGGGGTCACCGCGCCACCATAGGCGCGTAGGCGGGTGAAAGCGGAGAGGATACGGGAGTCCCCGGCCACGAAACCGGAACGGAGGCCAGGAACGCTGGATCGTTTCGAAAGCGAGTGAAATACGACAACGTTGGTCATATCCTGGCCAAGACGGGTACAGGCCTGGAGGGCACCCGGTGGCGGGTCCTGATCATAAATCTCGCTGTAGCACTCATCGACCGCGAGGACGAAATCGTACTTCCGGGCCAGCCGCACGGACTCCTCAAGCCTCTCCAGATCAAGGACGCTGCCCTGAGGGTTGGCCGGGGTGCAGAGGTAGGCCAGGGCCGTCCGCTCCAGCACCGAAGGCGGTACCCGGGACAGATCCGAAACAAAGCCGTTTTCGGGAAGTGCCGGCAGGAATACGGGCTCGCCCCCATGCAGACGGGCGGCACCGAGATAGACCTGGTAGAAGGGATCGGGGATCAGGACCACGGGACGGGTTCCCGCGCGGTCGCGGTCTATCGCTACCTGGGCGATCATGTATAGAGCTTCCCGGGTCCCGGCCACCGGAAGAATATTCCGCTCAGGACTCAGCATCGCCGCCGGAAGCTGGAAACGCCGGACGAGCCAGTCCGCCGCCGCGGCCCGGAATTCGGGCGTACCGATAGTGGGAGGATAACGACCCCACGAACCGGCGTTGGCAGCAAGAATTTCGGCAAGAAAAGACGGTGCGGCGTGTTGAGGCTCGCCAATGGACAGAACCAGCGTCGGCCCGTCGGGTGGGGGGATATCCTCCAGCAGGCTCCGCAGTCGATCGAAAGGATAGTCGTTCAGAAGTTCAAGAGAACCATTCAGCATGACCCGGCCCCGCCGCAACATCATACCGTCCGGCCTCTGACCAATACATTTTCAGCCTCTGACCTTTGGGTCCGTTCATGCCGAGATGGCGACGCCCAAGCGCCGCGCGGGCCTGTACCGGCCGACCCATAAGTCAGATCAAGGGACGGCCAGTTTCACATGCCGGCAGCCGAGCGTATAGCTCATTTCCCCTCTGTTTTCTATAAATACTTCACCTCCTCGGGGCAATCGGGTGAATCTGACTACCCTGGTTTGCTCTTGTCCCAGACGCCGGGCGGGCCCGTACCGGCCGCCCTGCGAGTCAAGTCAAAGGACGGTCGGCATCAACCATTCAGCAGAGCCTCGACTTCCTCCTGGCTGAGGTCAGGGGCGGCGGCCTTGGGCTGTTGAGCTTGCAGATCCTTGTTGGCCTTGCGCCGTTCCTTTCCCTTGAAGTCCATCTGCCGACGTCGTCGGTCTGGCCCAAAGTAGGACAGGGTACGAACGAAGGGGCGCGGATTCTCGATCACCGCCCGAACGCGGGAATACAGACCCTTGGCGGAAATCGGCTTGGCCAGGAACTCATGCACGCCGGCATCCCGGGCCTCCAGCACCCGGTTCATCTCCGTATGACCGGTCAGCATCACGATGGGAACGAATGGGTTGGGACTGTCCTTGCCGGTGCGGACCAACCTGACGAAGTCCATTCCGTCAAGGGGCGACATGTTCCAGTCACAGATGATGATATCGGCGGGATAACACCTCAGTTCCTTGAAGGCATCGGCACCGTCGGCGGCTTCTATGACGTTCTTCGACCCCAGGGCATGGAGGATGGTCTTGACCAACGCACGCATGTGCTTGTTGTCATCGACGATGAGAAAATTAAGACGCTCCAGATTGTAACCCGACATTTAGCGTCGTTCCTCATCCGACCCGAATCGCATCGGACACGGCCTCGTCAACAGAGCAACGCGCCCCTGCCGCATTGGCATCCAGGGTATGGAAGTACATGGTAATCATTAAAATTTTCACAAGGCACCAGGAAAATTCCAACGGGACAACAGAAACGACGCCCCATGCCCACGACCCGAACCGCGACAAACCCCCACCACACCCCGCAGGGTTCTGTGCCAGGATGCATAACTCAGGAACAAAACGCAAGAAGTGTCGAAAGATTGAAGACCAACCCTGACTTTCGACATGTGCTACGAATTATATTCTACAGAAAAATCCCATAAATTACGCGGTATACTGCCACCGTTGATTTCAGTGGAAACATATTGATTTTGAATTATTCTAAACTCCCCTCGCGGCACGTCCCACGGCGCAATGGCGAGGCCGGCCTATCTCCCGCGTTCGGCCGTCAACAATCCTGCCTTCTCACGGGGATCGGCGTTATCGGCAGGCCGCCAATGCTTGATGAAGGTTTCAAGCTGAAGATCAATTTCCTCTGGCAACACGACCTTCAGTCTGACGAGCTGGTCCCCCTGACCCTGGCCGTGTTCCACGCCCTTGCCCTTGAGCCGGAGCACCGTCCCGGTATTGGAACCCCGGGGCACGTTCATGGTCACCTTGCCGTCCACGGTCGGCACGGTGATCTTGTCACCCAGAATGGCCTCCTTCAGGGTCACCGGTACATCGACGTGCAGGTCAAATCCCTTGCGAACGAAGAAAGGGTGCGGCTCGACGGTGATTTCAACGAGGGCATCTCCGCTGACACCGCCAAAGCGACCGGGCTGGCCCTGACCCTTCAGGCGAAGTTTCTGGCCATCCTCGGTCCCAGGAGCGATTCTGACGTCGACGGTCTTGCCATTGGCCAGAGTCACACGGCGAGTGGTTCCCCGGATCGCCTCCTCGAAGGTGACGCTCAGAGCGTAATTGGCATCGGCTCCCTTCTGACGGAGTTCCGGCCCGGCCTTCTTGCGTCGGGCCCCGAAGTATTCGGCAAATATATCCTCGCTGAACGTACTGCCGGCATTGAAGTCAAAATTGAAATCCGAAAACCGGGACCCGCCACCACGGCGGCCCTGGGATGGATGCGGCCTGCGCATCTGTTCGTGTCCGGCGGCATCGATCTCTCCACGGTCGAACCGGGCCCGCTTGTCGGGATCGGACAGAAGCTCGTAGGCTCCGGCAACCTCCTTGAAGCGTTCCTCCGCCCTCGGGTCACCCGGATGATTGTCCGGATGACAGGCCCGGGCCAGACGCCGGAAGGCCTGCTTGATTTCTTCGGCGCTGGCGTCGCGTTTCAGACCAAGAACGGTATACGGGTCCGACATGATGATCACGTTTGCCATGATGGGAGAGAACCGATAGCACCCAGGCTACCCCACAACGAAGGGCCTTGCCACAAGAGGATGTAATTTCTCTTTCCTTCGGGGGCAACGGGTTCAGAGTCTGTCCGGAGACTTATCGTGTGATTTCAACGGCCCGTGAAGGACGCCCGGTTCGTCGAAGACGGCTCATGATGCCTCCAGCATCACATCGCCGCCTTCTCCTGCCGGATCGTCTCATCTCGAACCGTTGAAATCACACGATAAGTCTCCGGACAGACTCTCACAGTTCGCGATTTCCGTCACTTGGGAAACCACCTTTCCATCCCGAGCCACGATCTGTACTCTGCCGGCTCTTGCTGTCATGGTGGACCGGATGAACCCTCTTGAATCCAACTCTCCCATTGCGCTGTTTCGACAGTGGATGGATGAAGCCGAGGCGAGCGAACCCAACGACCCCAACGCCATGAGTCTGGCGACCGCAACCGCTGATGGCCGGCCCAGCGTGCGCATGGTCCTGTTGAAGGATGTCGATGAGACCGGTTTTACGTTCTACACCAATCTGGAAAGCCGGAAGGGGGTCGAGCTGTTGGCCAATCCCTGGGCCGCCCTGTGTTTTCACTGGAAAACCTTGCGTCGTCAGGTACGGGTCGAAGGGGCCGTTCACCCGGTGGAGGATGCCGTCGCCGATGCCTATTTCGCCTCCCGCCCGCGATTGAGTCAGATCGGTGCCTGGGCCTCCTCCCAGTCGCGGCCGCTTCTGGGTCTGTTCGAACTGGAACGACGGGTGGTCGAATACACCGCGAAATTCGGCCTTCAACCGGTGCCACGGCCGCCGCACTGGTCCGGTTTCCGTCTGGTATCGGAAGTCATCGAATTCTGGCGCGACCAGCCATACCGGATGCATGAGAGGATCGTCCACAGGCGGGATGGCGGTTCGTGGCGCTCCGAACGTCTGTATCCATAGAAAAGTCGGGAGGCATTCGCATGGATAACGATCGCCTGATGAGGCTTGCGGGTTATGCCTCGGTGGCCGTGGCTGTTACGCTGGTGGTGGCGAAAATCGTGGCCTGGCTGCTGACCGGCTCCGTGTCGCTGCTTTCCAGCATGGTTGATTCCATGGTTGATACCATCGCCTCGTTGGTCAACCTTCTTGCGATCCGCCAATCCCTCCAGCCTGCGGATTCCGAACATCGTTTCGGGCACGGCAAGGCCGAGCCTCTGTCCGGACTGGCCCAGGCCGCGTTCATTGGCGGGTCCGCCGTCTTTCTGACGATCGAGGCGGTGGGACAAGCCTTGCATCCCAAGACCCTGGCAAACGGAACGGTTGGGATCGGTGTGATGATTCTGTCTATCGTGCTGACCTTGGGACTGGTCCGTTTTCAGGGTTATGTCATTGAACGCACCCGTTCCGTGGCCATCAGCGCCGACTCCCTGCATTTTACCGGGGATATCCTGATCAACGGCGGCGTCATTCTGGCCCTGGTCAGCGCCTCGACCCTGGGATGGTCCTTCGTGGACCCTCTGGTGGGTGTGATCATCGCCGGCTATCTGCTGTACAACAGTGCTCACATCGCCAAACAGTCCCTGGATCTGCTGATGGACCGCGAATTCGACGACGAGGAGCGCCAGCGCATCCGCGACATCGCGATGAGCCAACCGGACGTGATCGACCTCCACGATTTGCGCACCCGCTCCTCGGGTCCGCACCGTTTCATCCAATTGCACCTGGAAATGGACCGGATGCTGCCGTTGTGGAAGGTCCACGACATTGCCGACGCGGTGGAGTTGAAATTGCGCGAGGCCTTTCCCAACGCCGAAGTCATCATCCACCAGGATCCGGCAGGTCTGGCCGAAGCGCACCCTGAGTTCAGCTTCGAGGCACCGGGCAGGACCATTTCCTCCGATGCCGACAGCATCGGCGCTGTTCCGATCCAGCGGGTTTGATGGGGGCCAGAAAATCCTATCATCCGGCGCGTACCTATGCCTGGGAACTGTGCCCTCGTGACGAGAAAGTGATTGCTGTAGGCCACGCATATGGGTAACTGCCCAGATACCCCCAGGAAAGGAAAATAACAGCGAATAAGAAACAACCCAAGAACCAAAGATGCGAGGGCCTGAGGCCCTCGCGCTCCCCATTCGTTCCCATAATTCTGGGTCATGGGGAGTGTGAGGGGCCTCTCGGCCCCTCACGATGTCTTCTTATGGTTGCTTTTCGTCAGATGATATTTTCTGTTTTTCGGGGTGCCTGGGCAGTCACGAGAATCCACGGACTCCGTATTTTGTGATTGAAATGCCCATCCAGGTGAAGATCTGCGGTATTTCCGATGAAGTGGCTATGAAGGCTGCCGTCCGCAACGGGGCTTCCTTCGTGGGCCTGGTGTTCTTCCCGCCGTCGCCGCGATGCGTTACTCCGGAGCGGGCGGCGGAACTGGTTGATGGCCTGCCGGAAAATGTCACCAAGGTTGGGCTGTTCGTCGATGCCGACGATGTGGCTTTGGAGACCGTGTTGAATCATGTGCGTCTGGATCTCCTCCAGTTTCATGGTCAGGAATCGCCGCAGCGGGTCGAAGCGGTTCGGCGGGAGTTTGCAATTCCGATCCTGAAGATGATTCCCGTGGCCGTCGCTGCCGATCTGGAGCAGGCCAAGGCTTACGAAGACGTGGCCGACTGGCTGCTGTTCGATGCCAAGGCCAGGCCTGACGCCGCACTGCCTGGCGGCAACGCCCGGGCATTCGACTGGTCTCTGCTCCGGGATCGGACCTGGGCTTTGCCATGGATGCTGGCCGGTGGCCTGACCGTAGACAATCTTGCCGCCGCGGTTCGGACCACCGGAGCCGCCGCGGTGGACGTCTCCTCCGGGGTAGAGGATCGGCCCGGCGTCAAGAACCCAGACAAGATTCGGGCGTTTCTGGAGATGGCCGCGAAACTCTGATAAAGGCCGCATCCGTTTTGTTACATTTTACTTGCGGGTCGTTTCTGTCCTATACAGGACCCACGCGGGATGGGCAGTGCCCGCGAGGTTCCGGGACAGAGGGAACATCATGGAGGCCAACCCAGAGCCGGAAAGGAACGGCAAGTCGCCCATGGAGGGCGACGGGCGTGGGCGCACGGCCCCCCCGGCGTTGCTTCGGGAGGCTTTCGATCATCTGGACCAGGCGGTCAGTGTTCTTGACGGCGATTTTCGGCTTGTCCTGTTCAATGAAAGCTACGTGAAACTTCTGGAGTTTCCCGACGGCTTCCTGCGCCCAGGGATGGACTACGAGGAGATTGTCCGCTTTAACGCCGGTCGAGGCGAATATGGTCCCGGCGAGGTGGAGTCTCTGACCCATTGGCGGATGGAGTGGCTTCAACGACGGAAAACCTTCTGCATCGAACGATTGCGACCCAATGGCAGGCTCCTGGAAATGTGTGGCCGGCCGTTGCCGGGTGGCGGCATGGTGTTCAGCTACACCGATATCACCGACCGCAAGAATGAGGAGGTTGCTCTTCTCAAGGCCAATCGGGCCCTCAAGATTCTGGGGGGTCTGGGCAAGGCCCTGGCGCACGCCATCACCGAGCAGGAGCTGTTGAATCAGGCCTGCCGCATTCTGGTCGAGGCCGGCGGCTATCGCATGGCCTGGGTCGGCATTGCCCTTTATGACGAGGAGCAGACGGTTCATCCGCTGGCACATTACGGCCGCGATGCCTGCGATCCGGCCCTTCTCAGGACGAGCTGGAGTGATAGCCCAGGCCGTCGCGCCAGCCCGACCGGCGAGGCGATCCGGTGCGGGGCCCCGGCGGTAAAATATGATCTTGCCGAGGATCGGGAAGAAGAACCCTCTCTGTCCGTCCTGGCCCGGCTGGGGTTTCGTTCAGTGGTCGCCCTGCCGCTTCATGAGGGAACGGCGGTACTGGGAGCCCTGACCCTCTGTGCGGAGGAGCCCGGTGCCCTGGCGGAGGCCGAGGTCGGTCTTCTGGTGGATTTTGCCAATGATCTGGCCTACGGCCTGCGGGCCCTGCGCCATGCCGCCGAACGATTGCGGGCCCTGGAGGAACTGCGCGACAATCTCATCAGTCAGGAAATCGTCGCCACCATTCTGCGGGGCTCGTTGCGGGCGGTGTCCCTGACCGAGATCCTCGCCGATACCCTGGCATTGGTGGTATCGAGCCGGAGGCAGGGTCTTCTGCCCAAGGGGGCGATCTTCCTGGCGGAAGGGGATCATCTGGTGATGAAGGCTCATTACCGGTTGTCGGATGACTCCCGGAAGGCCTGCGCCAGAATCCCTCTGGGCTGGTGTCTGTGCGGTCAGGCCGCCAAGTCGGGAGAGATGATCCACGCCAGCTCCGTCAACGACCATCACGACCACGTCCACAGCGGGGAACACGGGATTCACGAGGATCATGGTCATTACTGCGTGCCGATTCGCAGTGACGAGACGGTTCTTGGCGTACTCAACCTTTACGTATCCTCTGGACACCAGAGCGATCCCATCCTGGAACGGTTCGTCACCACGGTCGCAGATACCCTGGCCGGCGTGATCCGCCGTCGCCACGCCGAGGAATCGTTGAGCCGTGCCCATGACAATCTTGAAATGGAGGTGGAGGCCCGCACCCGGGAGCTGCGGCAGGAAATCGAGGAACGGCACGCGGCCGATCTGGCCTTGCGTCGCAGCGAGCGGAAATACCGTACCGTCATCGATACGGCCTCGGAAGGGTTCTGGATGATTGACGCCTCCACACGGACCGTGGACGTCAACGATTCCCTTTGTCGAATGCTGGGGTACGCTCGCGAGGAAATCATCGGCAAGAGCCTTCTGGACTTCGCCGATGAGGACAGCCGGTTTCCTCTGGAGGAGCAACTCGTCACCTCCCTGTGGCAGGATCGCCGCAGTTTCGAGGCGACCCTTGCCGCCAAGGGGGGGCGGCGTCTGTTTGCCGAGTTTCACACCACCATGTTCGAAAACGCGGCCGGCAGCCTGCGGGGTCAGTTCGCGTTCGTGACCGACATAACCGCTCGCAAGGCCGCCGAAGCCGAGCTGCGTCGCGCCACCGAGCAGACCGCCGCTGCCAGTCGGGCCAAATCCGAATTCCTGGCCAGTGTCAGCCATGAGCTGCGGACCCCCCTGAACGCTATTATCGGGTTTTCCGACGCCATCATCAGCGAAGTGTTCGGGCCACTGGGCAACGAACGGTACCAGGGTTACATCGACGACATTCATCGTTCGGGCGTTCACCTGCTGGCGCTTATCAACGACATCCTCGACATCGCCAAGGTGGAGGCCGGCAAGGTCGAACTTCACGAGGAAGAACTGGAAATCACTCACACGGTGAAGGCCTGCCTCCGATTGCTACGGCCTCGCGCCCAGGAGATGGGAGTGAAGCTGTACAGCAGGATTCCGAAGGATCTGCCACGCCTGTTCGCCGACGAACGTCGGCTGAAACAGATTCTCCTCAATCTGGTGACCAATGCCGTGAAATTCAGCCCCCAGGGCGAAGTGACGGTGCAGGCCGGCCTCCTCCCCGATGGAGAACTCACCATCACGGTAACGGATTCAGGAATCGGCATCTCGCCGGAGGATCTCGCGAAAGTGCTGGAACCGTTCCACCAGGTGGACAGCCACCTGACCCGCAAGGAGGGGACCGGACTGGGACTCCCCCTGACCAGAGGTCTGGTTGAGGCGCACGGCGGCGTATTCGAAATCGAAAGCCACCCCGGGGTTGGAACGAAAGTCACGACCCGATTCCCGGCCCACCGGGTCTGCCGTTTCGGTGAACCCAGAAGATAATACCGACGGCACGAGTCAAGACCTCGTGCGGATGGTATCAAGCCCGCGCGGCGTCTGAGGGCGTTGATCGGTCACGATCAACGCGGATTGGTATAAGATTACCCTCCGGACCCCCGTGACTCCGTCATCTGTACGTGCGAGGACACCGGCGCGGCGACGACGGCCCTGCCGGGTGCTGCCCGCTTCTGAACGTCATCGACCTTCATCTCCAGCCCCCGAGACAGCATCAGCAGCGCCATGATCGCGGCCATCATCACGACTCCGGTGAACGCAAGGTTGATGTTAAGGAGTCGTATCATCTCCCTGCCGGACTGACCACCATACTCTGACATGCGAACACCCCCGGGAACCCCAGAATTCCCCGGGATCTTAGCGATGGGATGTTGCTCCGGTATGACGGACGGATGTCCGCGTGTTTCGAAATATTTCCGACGAGACTCACGGCCGGCATCAGAGCGCGTGGCCAGCAGTCTGGAACATGGCTGACGGACTTGCCGAACGGAGGATGAAATCGGGAAGGCCCTGGCCCATACTGTGCTCGAAGCGTTGGGCGACGCGGGACACGTTGAAGGGAATCCCCAGGACGTGCCGGACGTCCCGCTCGACCCAGTCACGCAGGCGGACGATATCTTCCGGGGAAAGGTGGTCGGTAAAGACGAACGACTTGTACCCGCCGTCGGGATCGCCCTTGTAGTACTGCGCGTCGGCTACATAGTCCACTTCCAGGGCGTGAAGCCGGTCTCCGGTGGGGGCCGTATAGGTCCAGACCCCGGGCCTTTCCGGGTTCAAAACGGCTTCGTCATAGTAGGGCGTTCCCGGGTAGGGTACGATCGAGGTGCAGTCGAAATCCTCCACCCGCCTGGCCACCAGCCAGTCACGGATGGCGACGATGGTCTCCTCGCTCTCGCCCGGATGGCCGCAGGACATGAGCGCCTTCACCTTCAGCCCGGCTTTCTGGGCCGCTTCGACGGCGCGGGTATTGTCGTCGATGGTAGCCCGCTTGCCGATGGACTTCAGAACGGTCGGTGCCGCCGCTTCGAAACCGCACAGAAGCCAGCGGAAGCCGGCTTCGACCATGGCCTCGGCCTGTCTGGCGTCGAACAGTTCCGACTTGACGAAGCCACGCAGGCGGAATTCCACCTTCAGCCGGTTCTGAAGACGGGTGATGGCCTCCAGCAGTTCGATGAACTGCTTGCGGTTCACGTTCATCTCGTCATCGTAGAACATGAAGCCGGTGTACCCATAGGTCCGGTACAGCAGCTCCAGTTCGTGAACGATGGAATCGATGGAACGCTGGCGGGGGACCCGTAGGGAACGGCTGTTGCGGCCACCGCAGAAACCGCAGGAGAAGGGGCATCCAAGCTGGGCGATCAGGCTGGTCGCCGGCATGCCGTCGATGGTGTAGCGGTAGGAGGGGAGATCGATCAGATGCCGGGCCGGAAGCGGCGTGTGGTCATAGACCTCGTCACTCATGAAATACCGGCTGCCGCGCTCATCGGCATCGATCAGGGCCGGAAGATCGATGGTCAGAGCCTCGTGAACCGCAAGGTCACCGTCTCCGGCCACCAGCACGTCGCACAGCATCTGCACCGACGCCAGCGCCGCGCTCCCGCGTCCCTGCCGGCCCAGGCGCCGTTCATATTTGGCGGCGGCGCTGGCCAGAGTGATATGCGGTCCGCCGATGATCAGCCTGACGTCAGGCTGTGCGGCCCGCAGGGCCCTGGCGATGCGCGCCACCGTCGGCAACTGCGGGGTCGTGGTCGATAAACCATAGGCGTCGGGACGGAAACGACCCACGTATTCCTCGATAACTTCCATATAGTTCTCGATCCCGGACAAATCAAGAACACTGACTCTGTGGCCTACCCGTTCCAGGCTGGCGGCAACTTTCAGCAATCCCAGGCTCGGAAAAACACGCTCATCCAGCAGGAACGAGGACGGGGGATTTACCAGACAGATTTCCATTAGACGCTGTTTCCCAAAAAGATTCGGCAATACCCTGCTCAGACACGCCAACTACCGGATCACGATGTCCAGAAGTCTTTCGGGCACTCCGCCCGCACCGGAAGCACAGCAATCTATTCTTGCAGGAGCTACACCGCAGCAAAGAATTGATACTAAAACAGATATCAGAAAGTGTAAAGGACTTGCAGCCTTGAAGAACCGCTGTTCCTTTTCCAGAAAAATGCTGTAGGCTGCCGGGGTCATGGCCAGACGCAAATCCATATCCGATCGGGGACGGTCGGCTTCCCAAAACCCGACAGGTGCGGTGTGGTTGCACGGCCGCCATGCCGTGGCTGCCGCTCTGAGCAACCCGGTCCGGCAGTGCCATCGGTTGCTGCTTACCGCCGAGGCAGGACAATCTCTCGGGGAGGGATGGCGCAGGAAGCGGCCGGAGGGGGAGTCTCCGGCGATCGAAGTGGTTTTTGTCGCCCGGGAGGCAATCGACGCCGTGGTTCCTGACGGCGCGGTTCACCAGGGTGCGGCGTTGCTGGTCGATCCGCTCGATCCCCTGGAAGTCTCCGATCTCCGTGTCATGGCCTCCAGCCGGGACCGGGCCACGGTGGTGGTTCTGGACCAGGTGACGGATCCGCACAATGTCGGGGCCGTGCTGCGCTCGGCCGCCGCGTTCGGTGCCATCGGACTGGTGGTTCAGGACCGCCATGCGCCGGAGGAAACGGGCACCCTGGCCAAAGCCGCTTCCGGGGCGCTGGAACTGGTGCCCCTGGTGCGGGCGGTCAATCTGGCACGGGCGCTGGAAGAATTGAAAGACGGTGGGTTCTGGTGCCTGGGCCTTGATGCCGCCGCTACCACCAACCTTTCCGCGGCCGATCTTTCCGGGCGGATCGCCCTGGTTCTGGGGTCGGAGGGACAGGGCCTGCGCCGACTGGTGCGGGAAAGTTGCGACCTTCTGGTACGCCTGCCCATCTGCGACGGGGTGGAGAGCCTGAACGTCTCCAACGCCGCCGCCGTCGCCCTGTATGAACTTGCCAGACCCAGGTCGCCTTGCTGAGAGTCTGTCCGGAGACTTATTCTTCATAGTAGAACCGATGGTTAAACAAGCGCTTGAGGCATTGCTGTCGTTCCGTCCCCTGACGTTGCTCGGGGTGGGACCGATGAGTGCGACCTGCGTCGATGCGACCATCGAACTGGCAAAGGAACACGATGTTCCCATCATGCTGGTGGCAAGTCGCCGTCAGGTAGAGTGTGGCGAGCTTGGCCGTGGTTATGTCGAGGGTTGGACAACTCAGTCTTTCGCGGATTACGTGCGAGAGCGGGATGCCTCCGGCAACATCGTTCTCTGTCGTGATCACGGTGGCCCCTGGCAGGGCAACGGGGAAACCGAGCCGCCTCTGGATGCGGCCACGGCGATGGAGCGGGCGAAAATTTCCTACGCCGCAGATATCGACGCCGGGTTTTCCGTGTTGCACGTAGATCCATCCATCGATCCCCTGTTCAAGGTACCGCCGCAGGAGACCGTTCTGGAGCGGCTGTTTGAACTCTACCGTTTCTGCTGGCGCTATGCCCAGGCACAGGGACGCAGGGTGGTGTTCGAAATCGGCACCGAGGAGCAGGTTTCACTGGCAGGCGGGCTTGGCGACACCGAACGGGCTCTGGTCGAGGTGGAACGGGTCCTGCGGAAAGAGGGGTTGCCGATGCCCCTGTTCGTGGTGGTGCAGACCGGCACCAAGGTGGAGGAAACGCGCAACGTCGGTGTTTTCGGCAGCCCCTTGCGGGTGGAAAATGAACTGCCGGCGGAATTGCATGTCCCGTTGGCGATCACGCTTCTGCGGCGTCACGGGGTGTATCTGAAGCAGCACAATACCGACTATCTCGACGATGAAAATCTCTCCTGGCTGCCACGCCTGGGGGTGTCCGCCGCCAATGTCGCCCCGGAATTCGGGGTGGTGGAAACGAGAACGTGGCTGGAACTGATGCGCCAGGGCGGACGAGAGGACCTTGCGGAGCGTTTCGTGGCCCTGTCGCTGGCCTCGGGCAAGTGGAAGAAATGGTTGTCGGCCAATACCGCCACCACCGATCTTGATCGGGCGGTGATCAGCGGCCATTACGTATTCTCGACCTCGGAATTCCGGGAAATCGCCACCGAGACCGAAGCCACCCTGGCCGCTCATGCTATCGATGCTCGCGCGGTGGTGCGCGAACGGGTCAAGGCCGCAATCCGGCGCTATCTCGTCAATTTCCGGCTTGTGCGATAGGGGTCCGCTGTGACACGGAAACCAAAGGTCGCGGTCCTGGTCCTGAACCGCAATCTTCCGGAAGAGACCGATCGCCTGTGCGCCCGGCTCGAAGCCGACGGCGGAGGCATGGCCGACGTGTTCGTGATCGAAAGCGGCAGCGCGCCCGACAAGCGTTCCCGCTATTGCCGCTGGTGGGCCAACTGGCCCGATGCGATGGACAATGGCCTCAGGGTGTCGCGGGGGTTCAATTTTGGTCTTGGTTCGCTCTATGGCGAGGGTCGTTTTTCCGATTACGAATATTTGTTTCTGGTGTGTAACGATACGGAACTGAAAGGTCCGGTGATTCCGGTTCTGGTCGAGGAGATGGAGCGGCACCAGAGGCTTGGAATCCTCTCCCCATGCCCGGAGAACTGGGGCGAACTTGCCATCATGCCACCGAAGTCGTCGGTTTATGTCTGGCACATCTACCTTGTGGCCTGGATGCTGCGGCGGCGGTTCGTGGAGACGATGATGACCACCGAGCCCCCCCACCACATGAATTTCCTTTTTGACGGCACCAACTTTCACGGCCATTACGGCGATATCGAGCTGATCATCAAGGGGTACATCAATGACTGGGCCACCGGTCTGACCAATCGCGCCCTGATCCGCGAACGTTCCGAACTCCTGAAGGAGAAGGCGGACGTGATGGTCACCACCCCCTACGATGAGAACCTGCGGCGGGTGATCGAGGAGGGTCGGCGGTGGATGAAGAAAAAGTATGGATTCACAAGCCGATGGCAGATGCAGCAGTTCGCCATTCTTCAATATAATGAGTTCTTCCGGCTCAATCCGGATCTGAGGCCCTATCGACTCCTGAAGAGTGCTTCGCAGGATGGATGAAATGGTAAACGGCATGATTGAGTTTTTTGGTGGCAATCAGGTGCGTCGGCTGTCGTCGTTGAACGGCTATACGGATTTTGCCAACGAGCCATACCGGTACGGTGTCATTCCCCTGAACAATGGCGGCACCTGGAGCGGCGCGGTGCCAGCGTCCTGCACCCTGTTCGTGGTTCAGGCCGACACTGGTAGCCGCTTTGATGTGGCCTCCCATGACGTTACCCTGACCGCCCGTGATTCCATGCAGATAGAAGGGGGAAGCCAGGTCACCGTCACCGCGCGCGGGGGTGGCGGTCTGATACTGGTCAGCGGCACGCCGGAGCCCCATGCCGCTCCCTCGGTCACTGTGACCCCGGGAGCGGAGCAGTACAGGGTTGCCAAACCCTGGGGTCATGAGATCTGGATCAATGGCGAACATCCCGGCTACTGCCTGAAAGAGGTGCATCTGAAGGCCGGTACCCGTACCAGCCTCCAGTACCACCACTTCAAGCGCGAAACCAACGTGCTGTTCGTCGGCCATATCCGCCTGATCTACAAGATCAACGAGACGGTAGCCAACGACGATACCGGGCCCGAGGATCTGGGGGCGGTGGAGCTGACGCCCATGTCGGCGATCGACGTGACGCCCGAAGTGCTGCATCGTATCGAGGCGTTGACCGATACCACCCTCTATGAGGTCTCGACCCCCCATCTTGACGACGTGATCCGGGTCAGTGACGACAATGCCCGCAAGCATGGCCGCATTGCCGCCGAGCATAAATCATGAACCCGGGTCCTTCCGCCGTCTGTCTGCTTACCGCCGGGCTTGGCACCCGCATGGGTCAGCTTGGTACCGTGACCAACAAGGGTCTGTTGCCGGTGAGAGGTCGGGCCATCCTCAGCCATGTCATCGACCTGTTTCCCACCGATACCCCTTTCGTCATCGGTATCGGCCATCACGCCAAGCTGGTGCGCGACTATGTCGCCCTGATGCACCCCGGCCGTGAGGTTACCTTCGTCACCGTTGATCGCTACACCGGACCCGGCACCGGACCCGGCTATTCCCTGTACTGTTGTCGCGAACACCTAGCGCGACCGTTTTTCTTTCTGCCGGTGGATGGTCTTTACGATTTTGTCCCCGGCGACTGGCAGGGTGCCAACCGGGTGGGCGTGGCCGAGGTCGCCGAGGCCGAGACCGCCGATTACTGCAATTTTGCCGTCGATGGGGCGGGGCGGGTCACCGGTGTCCTCAACAAGTGTCTGGCCCCCGGCACGCTGGCTTTCACCGGCCTGATGCACATTCAGGATCACGCGGCCTTCTGGCAGGGGCTGGCGGCAACGATGGGACGGGAAGGCGAGGTGGAGATCGCGCGCGGTCTGGAAGTCCTGGCCGGCAGCGGCCAGGTCTGGGCACGCAAGAACCAGTGGCAGGATCTGGGCACGTTGGAGCGCTACCGGCAGGCGGTGGCCGAGGGCGAGGCCTATGACTTCAGCAAAACCAACGAATTCATGTATTTCGGCGATGGCCGGGCGGTGAAGTTCTTTTCCGATGCCCGCATCGTCGCCGGTCGGGTCGGCAAGGCCAGGCTCAATCCCGACGCTTTTCCGCCATTGGAGGGTAGTCGTGACAATTTCTATGCCTATCGGTTCGTCCCAGGCCGCACCCTCTATGAGTCCCTGACACCAGGTCTGTTCCGCAAGTTTCTGGCCTGGATGGAGGCCTCGGTCTGGCGTTCGGCCGAACATCCGGGCATGGCGACGCTGTGCGCGGATTTCTACCGCACCAAAACCCTGGATCGCCTGGCCCACTACGCGCGCAAATATCCCGACGCGATCCCCCTGACCATGGTCAACGGGATGACGGTGCCACCACTTGCGGACCTGTTGGCGGCGGTGCCATGGGAAGCGCTGTGCCAGGGGGTGCCCTCGTTCATCCACGGCGATCTACAGTTCGACAACGTGCTATGGGACGGCAACCGTTTCGTTTTGCTCGACTGGCGGCAGGATTTCGCCGGCTGCGTCGAGACCGGAGATTTCTATTACGACCTGGGCAAGCTCCTGGGCGGAATCATTCTCAACTACGACTACGTCAAGCTGGGGTTGTTGAGTTACGACCAGAACGGCGGCGTGGCCGATGTCGACTTCGCTCAGCGTTACCGGGCTCGCGAATATATCGAGATTCTGGAGCGGTACGTTGGTGAGCGCGGCTTCGATTTCGCCCGGGTACGGATTATCAGCGGGCTGATCTACCTCAACATGGCACCGCTGCATCATCCACCATTCGACCAGGCCCTGCTGGCGCTGGGCACGCTGCACCTGGCCCAGGCTCTTGCCGCCTATTCGGCCAAGGGCTGAGTGTCGTGGTTGCCATTCCCACCGGTGCGGCACGACTGTGTTTCTCTCTGGCTACCCGTCCCGGGCGTTTCGGTGCCACCGTACACAATACCGCTTTCCGGGCGCTCGGGCTTGATTTCTTCTACAAGCCGCTGGCAATCGGCGAAAATGACCTGGCCCGTGCCGTCGAGGCCATGCGGTTGCTGGACGCCCGCGGTTTTGCCGTCACCATGCCGTTCAAGGAGCGCATCCTGCCGTTGCTCGATGCCCTCGACCCCGTGGCGGAGGCGGTGGGGGCCGTCAATACCGTGGTCAACGATGACGGCCGGCTGACCGGTTACAACACCGACGTCGACGGCGCGGCGGCGGCACTGACCCGGATCGGGGTCGGTACGGCTGACCGGGTCCTGATCCTGGGGGCCGGTGGCGTTGCCCGTGCCATCGTTGCCGCGCTGAAAACGATGGGTATCACCCAGCTTTTTCTTGCCTGTCGCCGGCCGGAGACGGCGCTTTGGGCCTCGGGAGTACGGGTGGTGCCCTGGGACGAGGCGATCAACGCCGAGGTGCTGGTCAATGCCACTCCGATCGGTATGGGTGGCGGTGAAGACCTGCCCATCGCCGCCGGGCGACTGGCCGGGATGCGGGCGGTGATGGACGTGGTGGCGCAGCCGGCACGCACGACCTTGATCCGGGCGGCGGAGGAAGCCGGCAAGACCGTGGCCGATGGCGACATCATGGCACTGGCCCAGGCGATCCGTCAGTTTGAACTTTACACCGGCATCCAGGCACCGTCAGATGTCATGGCGGCAGCGGCGGCCGGCCTGCGGACTGCGGTGTCCTGATCCTGGAGGAGAGCATCCCATGAAGCCAGAAGCCTTCATTCTCGATGTCGACGGCGTGATGACCGACGGCACTTTTCTCTACGGGCGGGAGGGAAAATTCGCCAAGCGATTCAGTGCCGATGATCATGATGCGCTGTCGCTGTTGAAGAACCACCTGGAGGTTCTGTTCGTTACCGGGGATCATCGCGGTTTCGATATCACGAAAAGCCGGATCGGCGAGGACATGCGGATGCCTCTGCATCTGGTCAGTACCGTCGATCGCCTGTCGTGGATCGCCGAGCGCCATGACCTGGCCCAGGTGATCTACATGGGGGATGGGATTTTTGATGGGTACGTGTTTCAGGGCGTGGGCTATTCCATTGCCGTCGCCGACGCGCTGCCCCCGACCAAGGCCTTCGCCAACTTCGTCACCGACCGTCGCGGTGGAGACCGGGCGGTGGCGGAGGCGGTGCTGCATATTCTCTCCCGCTTCTTCGAGCCCTTCGACCTGCGCCAGCCTCTGCCAGGCGGGGTGGGATTTTCCGGTCACTGGAAGACAGGTGGCGGTACCGTTGCGACGCCGGTACTGGATCCGCTCGCCATCGTTCGCAAATATATGGATGACTTTTCCAATCGTCGGATTGACGTGCTGATCGATACGTTCGCCGACGATATGGTGCTCATCGACTGGACATTGGAGGCCCGAGGCAAGACCGACGTGGTGGCAGCCTATCGGCGGATCCTGAACGACCTGCCGCCGTTCACGCTGGATATCAAGACGTTGCGCCCGATCCCCGGTGGGGCGGTGGCGGAGCTTGTTCTTGGGCTGGGATCTTTGTCCATCGACATCGTTGATATCGTCGAGCTGAATCCGCAGGGTAAAATTACCGCGGTCACCGCATACAAGGGCACGGAACGGACGGTTGCAGCCTGACAGGAAGCAAGCAACCGAAAGGACGGATCATGGCTGACAACCCGGGGGCGATCGAAGCTTTTTTTCTGTGCGATCCAACGCATACCGCTCAGGGGCTCAATGCCGAATTGATCCCCTATGCCCTGGGCTGCATCAAGAGTTACTTTCACGCCAACGCCACCCGGCCGGCCGAGATACGGCTGTTCAAATATCCGGAGACTTTCGCCGAGGCCTTTCTGACCCTGCGGCCGACCCTGGTCGGATTTTCCAACTACGCCTGGAATCTCGATCTGTCCTATTCGCTGGCCGAGGAAGTCAAGCGCCATGCTCCGGAAACATTGGTGGTCTTTGGCGGCCCCAACTATCCGCTGGAAGCGCACCGGCAACAACAATGGCTGGCCGAGCATCCGGCGATAGACCTCTACGTGGTCGGCGAAGGAGAGGTGCCGTTCCAGCGCATCGCCGAGACCTGGCTCGACACTCATGATATCGGCGCGGTCCAGCGGGCCGGTATCGTCGGTACTCATGTGCTGATCGATGGTGTTCTGACCAGGTATAATCCGTTGCACAAGGATGGCTTCGACGATTTTCCCCGCATTACCGATCTTGATGCCACGCCATCACCTTATCTGATGGGATATCTCGACACCTTTCTTGAAGATCGCAAGCTCTCGCCGCTGATGGAGTGCAGTCGTGGCTGTCCCTATGCCTGCACCTATTGTGTCGATGGTATCGGGGGCCGTAACAAGGTCCACCGTGCCAGTGTCGAGCGGTTGGAAGCAGAACTCCGCTACATCGCTGTCCGCCACAAGGGCACCTACCTGACGCTCGCCGACACCAATTTCGGTATGTACAAGGAGGACGTCGAGTTCTCCAAAATTATCGCCCGAATACGGGAGGAGCACAATTATCCCCACCATATGCAGGTGACGGCGGGCAAGAGTCAGCTTCCCCGCATCATCGAATGTTCAGAGATTCTGAAAGGAGCGTTGCGGTTCGGTGCTTCGGTGCAGTCGCTCGACCCCGATGTGCTCGCCAACATCAAACGCCACAACATCTCGCTCGACACCTTGTTGGCGTTATCCCAGCACGTCAGCGATACCGAAACCACGACCTATTCCGACGTCATCGTACCTCTGCCCGGGGATTCGAAGGCAAAGCACATAAACTCCATCTGTCAACTCGTCGATGCCGATCTCAATCAGGTACGCATGCATACGCTTATGGTGCTGAATGGATCGGAACTGGCGACCGATGCCTCGCGCCAGCGGTTCGGCATGAAGACCCGGTTCCGGGTGGTGCCGCGCTCGTTCGGGCGCTATTGGTTTGGTAACCGTGATCTGGTCTGTGTCGAAATCGAGGAGGTCTGTGTCGAGAACGAAAACACTCCGTTCTCCGATTATCTGGAGTGTCGGCGTTTTGACTGCACGGTGGCGCTTTTCTACAACGAGCGGATGTTTCTGGAATTGACCCGTCTGGTGCGGGCTCGGGGGTTGCGGGTCAGTGACTGGCTGATGTTTCTGCACCAGCACCTGAATGCGGCCGACCTCAGGGTACAGGAACTTTACGCCAGATTTTTGGCCGAGACCGAGGCTGAACTGTCTCCGTCCCGCGAGAGACTGGCGGAAGAAATCAAGAACAAGCCCGGAGTGCTGGAGGACTACATCGCCGGCGTGCGCGGCAACAACATCATGTTCAATACTCAGGTTATAGCACGTCTGAACATCTTGCCTCAGCTACATGCCTATGCATTTGCCGCGACTCGTTCCTTTTTGAAGTCTAAGGGAAGTGATATTGATACCGAATTGGATGCCTACCTGGGGCAGCTAGAGATTTATTCCCTTTACAAAAAAACCCCGGCCTGGTTCGATCGTCTCTCGGAAGAGGACGTGGTTCCCTTTGATTATGACTTCGTGGCTTTGGAAGAGGGTCATTTCCAGGATCAGCCCGCGGCACGGAACCAGGGTAGCATCCGTTTCTACTTCACTCCGTGGCAACAGGAGTACTTTGCCGATCAGCTTGCCTTTCACGGGAAGACCGTGCAGGGATTGGGGAAAATGTATTCCAGAATTGCCATCAAGAAACTCCAACGCTCGGTGGAGCGGGTTGCCTAAAAGCTGGGCGGTACCGAAATTGACATAAGGTGTGAAAGTGTCATCGAATCACATAGTGTTCACCGGATTGCCTCGGAAACAGGAGGTGTTTCACGTTACTTTACAGGCGGTGGCCGAGTTGCAGGCCGACGGTCTGTTTGATAATATTTTTATTTCGACCTGGACATCGGAATTTGAAACTTTTCGCGACTGGTGCCTTCCAATCGTGAACAGGTATCCCTTGACCCGTGTCACCCTCCTCGCGCGGGAGCCGCCCCACGTCAACCTGACCCTCAAGCTGACCGGCAATCCCTTTCACGTGTTGCTGTCGATCAATCACGTTTTGCAACGGCTGCCTCAGGATGACTGGCTTCTGCGGACACGTTCCGACATTGCTCTTGGCAAGAAATTGATCGTCGAACTGGTGAACCGAACCAGGGGCCTTCCACCCATCGTTCCCGGTCCAACCTCGATCTATCAGAACCGCGTGTGGACGACGTGGATGGACCCCACCAATTTTTTCTACCTTGGGGTCGATAGCTTTTTTGCCACTGTGCGGGATTTCTCCAGGTTCATTGATTACGATGCCGAACTGTTTGTGCGATGCAGGTCAATGGGATTCCATACCAGTTTTCATTTCAACCCTCTGAAGGCTCGGTTTCCGACGTTCATTGCTTATATTGAGGAACTGGAGAGGTACGGAATCGGTATCGGCCCCGGCACGGTGATGCCGGATGCCAGCAGAAATCACAAATGCTACGTGAAACTTCTGGCTTTGTATTGGAAGATACTCGCCGATAATTATTGTATCTATAACATGGCGTCTCAATATGGGTTTCTGGTGCCGCCCCCGGGTTCGGAGATTGTGGACGACACGCGGATTGATCATGACTGGCCGGAGGATTTTGATGGTTTCGTTGCGCAGGTCGAGTCTCTCCGGTCTCGTCATAAAGTTCCGTACTGTTCGCAAAGCGGGGTACTGGATCGTGTCCTTGCTGCCGCCCCCAGGCACGGGGGGCTGTTCGCGGAATGCCTTGAGGAAATCAATCGTGGCGATTTAGGGGAGGATGACTGGTGGCGACAGGCGATCCCGAAGTTTTTCCGCGATATGACCGGACAACAAGACTGATCGCCCCCAGGATTCTTCTTTTCTTCCTACTGGATCCCTGATACCGCCCGATGCGACTCACGATCCCCGTTTCGGCCGAACCCGGACGTGGTTGACCACCCGCTTGACGGAATCGATCCGGCGCGCTTCTGACAGTACGAGATCCATTTCCTCCTGGCTGTGGGCCACTCCCAGCAGATAGACCACGCCATTGACGGCATGGATGGAATAGTTGACGGATTGGACACCGTCGGCAAGGAGAAGCCTGGCCTTCAGTCGCTCCTCGATCAACGTGTCGGTGGCAAAAGCGGCGAGACCTCCCTCGTCCGCCACCACCTGGATTTCATTGAGTACGGTCTTGACGTTGGGAATTCCCTTGGCGATGGCCACGGCCCGATCCCGATAGGCAGGGTTTGTGACCGCGCCGGTCAGCACCACTCGTCCCTCCCACACCTGTATGCCGATGGCGCTGAAGATCTTGCTGTCGGCCTCCAGCATGGCCCGGTTCAGGCTGAGCCGGATGTCGGTATCGCGGGTCTGATCGACGGTGGAGCGATCCTCGGCGACGATCCCCGCCGCATCGACCACCAGCCCCACCGGACTGCAAGCCCCGACCGCCCCCGCGAATGCGCCCAGCACACAGGCGACCGCCCCCATCCGCAACCGGTGTCGCCAATGCTTTACCATCACACTCTCCCTCCGTTCCGTCGAAGCAGTATGCCATACCCGGGAGAGTGTAATCACCCTCGATCATTTTTGTTATTCCGCCATGGCTCTGACCGATATACTGCGGTCACGATGCTTGGGATCACGAGATACATACTGAAACAGCTTGCGGTCGGAACCGTTCTGGTTACGGTCGCGCTGATCTGTATCCTGTGGCTCAGTCAGTCCCTGCGTTTTGTCGATCTGTTGGTCAAGAAGGGACTGACGATCGGAGGATTCGTCCAGTTGACGTTGCTTCTGTTGCCGAATTTCGCGGTGATCCTCACCCCCATCGCCATGTTCGCCGTGGTTCTGTTCACCTACAACCGCCTGACCATGGACCGTGAACTGGTGGTACTGAAGGCGACGGGATTCAGCGATTTCCGACTGGCCAAAGCCGCGATCGTGCTGGGATCGGTTCTGACGGTGCTGGGGTACACCCTGTCCCTTTACGTGGTGCCACTTTCAGTCGAACGCTTCCGCGCCATGCAGTGGACAATTCGCAACGATTTCACTTCGGTGCTGTTGCAGGAGGGGGCCTTTACCGAGGTGCTGCCTGGACTTACGGTCTATGTGCGCTCCCGCTCCTCCGACGGCGAGTTGCGGGGCATTCTGGTTCATGACAAACGCAATGTCGCCAAGGTGGTGACCATGATGGCCGAGCGGGGGGCCCTGGTTCTGGCCGGACACGGGCCGCGCGTCCTGATGGTCAACGGCAACCGGCAGGATGTCGGTGGCGACGAGGGGAGGCTCTCCCTGCTGTACTTTGACAGCTATACCGTGGATCTGAGTGGAACCGGAAAGAAGGATCAGGATCGCAGCAATGATCCCAGGGAGCGTTCCCTGCGGGATTTGCTGACGATGACGGAGCGGGACGGTCTGGAGGTCTCCGACGTTCGGCGTTTCCGGGTGGAGGCGCACCAGAGGCTGACCGGCCCCCTGTTCAATCTTTCCCTCGCGGCCCTGGCCCTGGCAACCCTGCTGCCGGGGCCATTTCATCGACGCGGCCATACCGCCCGCATCATTGCCGCCGTGATCCTGATGGTGATCGTAGAGGCGACCGGTCTGGGAGCCGCCGCCGCCGCCGGTGTGTCGCTGGAAGCCATTCCGCTGATGTACCTCAACGCGATCGGACCCCTGGTGCTGGCGTTCTACGTCCTGATACGGCCGCCAGAATGGTTGATCCGGTTCGGGCGGTTTTTCCGTTGGCGTGAAGATCGCTGATGTGCCAGGGCAATTCCTTCTCCGGGCTTTGTGCCGTGGTCACCGGGGCCTGCCTGCTCCTGGCTTCCTCGCTGGTCCTTGCCGCTCCGGCGACGGAGGCGGGGGAGGCGAAACCGCCGCCGCAGGTTCTCATCACCGCCGATGAACTGATCCACGATCGCGATCTGGGTACCGTCACCGCCCGGGGGCACGTGGAAATCGACTATCTGGATCGTTCGGTGGTGGCCGATGTGATCCATTTCAACATGCCCCGCAATGTCGTCACCGCCAGCGGCAACGTCAGTCTGCTGGAGACGGACGGCAGCGTGGTTTTTGCAAGCTATGCCGAGCTGACGGGGGATCTGAAGGATGCGTTCGTGCGGGATGTCCAGGTGCTGCTTGCGGATCACTCCCGTCTGGCCGGGGTCAGCGCGTTTCGGATCGATGGCGTGCGGAACGAAATCAACAGGGGGGTCTATTCACCGTGCGCCCCCTGCAAGGACAATCCGGAAAAAGCACCCCTGTGGCAGGTCAAGGCGATCCGGGTCATTCACAATCAGATCGAACAACAGGTTGAATACCGCAATGCCTGGATGGAAATGGCTGGCGTGCCGATTTTCTACACGCCGTATCTCTCCCATCCTGATCCGTCGGTAGTGCGCCGTTCGGGCTTTCTGCCGCCAACCTGGGGCCGAAGCCCAAGCCTTGGGCCGCTGGTGCGCACGCCCTATTTCCTGGAAATCAGCCCCAGCACGGATGTGACCGTCATACCGATGTTCACTGCAAATCAGGGCGTGGTACTGGGGGGCGAGTATCGGGGGCGGTTCGCCACCGGGGAAGTCAAGCTGGACAGCAGCGCCACCCGCGACCAGGCCGGTCAGGAGCGGGGGCATATCTTCGGTCTGTCCAGGTTCGACATCAACGACACCTGGCGTACCGGATTGCAGGTGCAGCGCGCCAGCGACGATACCTATCTGCAACGCTACAAGTTCCCGGTCAACGACCCGTTTCTGACCACCCACGGCATCGTCGAGGGTTTTGGCACCCGCAGTTATGGCGCGCTGGAGGGCTATGCCTTCCAGGGACTGCGCACCCCCAATGTCCGGACCGGCTCGCCGATCGTGATGCCGCTGGCCGCCTACAATTTCGTGGGTGAGCCCTCCAGCCACGGTGGTTTTTTCAGTGCCGACGCCAATACCGCCATCGTGCAGCGCAAGCATGACCCGAGAAGTGGTCGGATCTCCCTGGGAGGTGGCTGGACATTGCCCTATACTGGATCCCTGGGCGATGTCTATGAGTTGAAGGTCGGAGCCAGAAGCGACGCCTACTACGTGGAGAACGGCTTTCGGGCCGGCGGGGAGAGCTTCAACGGCACCGCGACCCGTCTGACACCGGAAGCATCGGTCAAGTGGCGTTTTCCCTTGAGTCGAATCGGTGAAGACACCCGACAGGTCATCGAACCCATCGTACAGAGCATTGCCAGCCCCCGCGCCAGCAATCCGGTCAAGATTCCGAACGTGGACAGCCGGGATTTCGAATTCGACGATACGAATCTGTTCAGTCACAACCGCTTCACCGGCTTTGATCGGGTGGAGGGGGGACCTCGCGTCAATTATGGCATCGGCTACAGCATCTTCAGCCGCGATCCAGGTGGGCCCGGGGCCTCGGCCCTGTTGGGGCAGACGTATCACGTATGGGCCGATCCGATTCTGGGTCCCGGAACCGGCCTGGAAAATCACCAGTCCGACTATGTGGGTCGGGTTGACGTGACGCCCTACGGCAATCTGGACTTGCTTTATCGTTTCCGCATCCACCGGTCTGATCTGGCCGTGAGGCGCAACGAGGTTGCGATGGGCGTGGGGCCAAAGCCGCTGCGCCTTGGAGCCAATTACGTTCTCATCAATCAGGGACGAACCGAGGGAGCCGAGTTCGATCAACGCGAGGAGGTGGCGTTTACCCTGTCCTCGGCCGTCAGCCGTTACTGGACCCTGGGACTGCGGTCGGTAGAGGACCTGACTCGGAACGGCGGACCGCTGAATCAGGGAATCCTGGCTACCTACGAGGATGAATGTCTGGTGTTTACCGTCAATTTCAGCCGGGATTTCACCTACAACACCGATGTCGAGGCGGGAACCAGCGTCATGATGCATCTCATCTTCAAGACTCTGGGGCAGGTTCAGTCTTCGCTGTAATCGGGCCGTGAAGGAGAACTGGCCATGTTAAAAAAACTGCATCTGAAAGGCGTAGGCCCGGCGAAGGAATTAGGGCCAGTAACTTTTGCCGAGCGCCTCAATTTCATTACCGGCGACAACGGTTTAGGAAAGAGCTTCCTGCTGGACACGGCGTGGTGGGTGCTGACCCGCTCATGGGCGCGAGATGTGGTTGTGGTTCCGCGGCAGGATGAGAGCAAGCCCAGCATTGCTTATGCCTATACCAAATCAACGCCGGGGAGCTATGAAGAGGAGAGCGTTTTCAATCGAAACGCGCAAGTCTGGCCCGTCAAGCAGGGGAGACCACCGATACCGGGAGTCGTCATCTACGCCGGAGTCGATGGCAGCTTTTCAGCGTGGGACCCTGCCCGCAACTACTGGCGGGACAAGGAGCCGCAAAGCTTCGAGCGCCTGAAGGCCTTCAACTTCACACCAGAGCAAGTCTGGTCCGGTCTTGAAGGCGGCAGGGGTATTCACCATTGCAACGGATTGATTCAAGACTGGGTGCTCTGGCAGAGGGGGAAGGACTCCTCATTCTCCGATTTGGTCAAGGTGCTGGAGGCCCTTTCGCCGTCTGGCGAGGAGAAACTTCTCCCCGGCGATCCGGTCCGGATCGGCCTCGACGTCAAGGACTATCCATCACTGCGCATGCCTTATGGACAGGATGTCGCCTTGATTCATGCGTCCGCGGGAATGCGTCGCATCGCGGCGCTGGCTTACCTTCTCGTCTGGACGTGGCGGGAACACAAGATTGCCTGCCAGCAAACCGGACGCAACCCCACCAAGGAAATCATTTTTCTTGTCGATGAGATCGAGTGCCATCTACATCCTCAATGGCAACGACGGATCGTGCCGGCGCTGCTGCGCGTCATGCAGGCGCTAACGGGCGAGCGGGAGGTGTCCGTGCAACTGATTGTGGCGACCCACTCTCCATTGGTGCTTGCTTCCGCTGAACCGGAGTTTGTTGAGGGGCAAGACGCTATTTTCAATATCAAATTGCACGGCAAAGACGTCCACATTGAAGAAGCAATATGGGCCAAGCAGGGTGATGTTGTGAATTGGCTGGTTTCAGATGCATTCGGACTGGAACAGGCCCGATCCGTGGAAGCTGAGCGTGCGATTAAAGCGGCGGAAGCATGGATGCGCGGCGAAAAGGACTCGTTGCCAGAGAGATTGACTACGGAGAGCGCCATCAACGATGAACTGATCCGGGTATTGCCTGGCGGAGATCATTTCTGGCCACGCTGGGTGGTATGGGTCGATAGGCAGAAGAATGGACGGGGGGGTGCATGATCCCGGTGCCGAACCCTATCCCGGAACCTGATGCCTTTGACCTGGAGTGTCGGCAGGCGGGTAACGAGTGGCTGAACGAGCATCCAGACTGTAAGCGTCCGAGGGATTTCTGGTCGCCGTTCAGAAATGCATTGGCTGATGGTTTTGACAGTCGCTGCGGTTATGGCGCAATGTGGATCTCCAGCGGAACAGTGGATCACTTTGTCAGTATAGATGAGGACAAAACTCTGGCCTATGAGTGGAAAAACTATCGCTATCTGGACAGCGGGATCAATAGCAGCAAGAATAATGCAAAAGGTTTGCTTGATCCGTTCGTTGTAGAAAAAGATTGGTTTGAAATTCTCTTGCCGTCACTGCAACTTGTTCTGACCGATGCTGTGCCACAAGAATTTCTTGAGCAGGCGCAATACACCATCAAGAGACTGAAGCTCCAAGACCATGAAACGCTATTGCGAACGCGGCGGATGTGGTACCAAATGTATCTAAGCGGTAAACTTACCATTGATGGATTAAAAGAGATGGCACCTTTGATTGCCGCTGCTGTTGAAAAACAGGAAAATGCAATGAAAAACAATGGGGAGCGCGAGGGGCCTCTCGGCCCCTCGTAAACTCTCTTTTGTTGATATTTATTTCACAAATTCCCCACACCCCAAGGGGTGCCTGGGCCGTTATACCGGCGAGCCACCAAGGTGACTCGTCGTATTCTCCCTCTGCCTAAGCGGCGGCGTCCGCCGCCTTGGCTGCCGCCGCAATGGCGGCGTATCGGCAAACCAGGAAAACCGGGTTCGTTCGATTGCTCCGAATTTCGAAACTGCTACACTCACCGTCATGTGGAACGATATCGTCGATCTGCGCGATTTTTACGCCTCGCCCCTGGGGCAGGTGGCGGGGCACCAGATTGGTGACCGCATACGGATGATGTGGCCCAATGTGGCCGGGATGCGGATGCTGGGACTTGGCTTTGCCACGCCCTACTTGCAACCCTTTCGGAACGAAGCGGAGCGGGTGGTGGCGATCATGCCGGCCTCCCAGGGAGTCATCCCCTGGCCGGAGGACGGTCCCGGACTGGTGACGGTGGCGGAGGAAACGGAACTGCCGCTCCCCGACCGTTCCATTGATCGGCTGCTGCTGGTCCATGCCCTGGAATCGGCGGAACCGGTGCGGGTCCTGATGCGCGAGTTGTGGCGGGTTCTGGCCGACGGCGGCCGACTTCTGATGGTGGTACCGAACCGGAGGGGCATCTGGGCGCGCCTGGACCGGACGCCGTTCGGGGCCGGAAGCCCCTACACCTCCACCCAGTTGCAGGGACTTCTGCGGGACAGCCTGTTCACGCCGATCCGCCGGGAGGTCGCCCTGTTCGTTCCCCCGAGCCATTCCCGCATGGTGCTGGGCTCGGCTCCAGCGCTGGAGAAGATCGGCGCACGGTGGTTTCCCACCATCGCCGGGGTGTTGCTGGTGGAGGCGGCCAAACAGATCTACGCCGCGCCGCTCTGCCGGCTGGCGGAACGGAAGCATCCGTCCGCCGTGATCCTGCCAGGTGGATCGCATCGGCGCGAGTCCCTGGGACCCGTGACAGCATGAGAAATCCGGGGTAGGATCGCGCCCATGATGACAGCCGCCACAACCGCCACCAACACGGATGATGCCCGGCGCGAACTGATCGGGCTCTCCCGCGAGGAGCTTGCCGCGCTGATGGTCTCGCTCGGCGAGAAGCCGTTCCGGGCCAAGCAGGTCTGGCACTGGCTGTACCATCGCGGGGTTACCGACTTCGCGGCGATGACCAATCTCGCCAGGCCGTTTCGTGACAAGCTGGCTGAACACTGCCGGATTACCCGGCCGACGGTGCGGCTTGAAGCCACCTCCGGCGACGGCAGCCGCAAATGGCTGCTGGCCTTCGCCGACGGGCAGGAGATCGAAACCGTCTACATCCCCGAGGAGGACCGGGGTGCCGCCTGTCTGTCCGCCCAGGTGGGTTGTACCCTGACCTGCCGGTTCTGTCACACCGGCACCCAGACCCTGGTCCGTAATCTGACGGCGGCGGAAATCATCAGTCAGTTCCTGGTGGCGCGGGATTCCTATGGCGAGTGGCCGACCCCCACCGACGACACCCGGCAGCTTTCCAATATCGTCGTCATGGGCATGGGAGAGCCGCTGTTCAACTACGACAACGTGGCCAAGGCCCTCAGGATCGCCATGGACCCTGAAGGGATCGCCATGTCCCGGCGGCGCATTACCCTCTCCACCTCCGGCGTGGTGCCCCTGATCCGACGCTGCGGGGCCGAACTGGCGGTCAACCTGGCCATTTCGCTGCATGCCGCCACCGACGAGTTGCGGGACCAGATCATGCCCATCAATCGAAAATATCCTCTGGCCGAGTTGATGCAGGCTTGTCGAGAATATCCTGGGGCCAGCAACGCGCGACGCATCACCTTTCAGTACGTCATGCTGAAGGGGGTCAACGACAGCCCGGCCGATGCCCGCGCCATCCTGCGCCTGGTCAAGGATATTCCCTGCAAATTCAATCTGATCCCCTTCAATCCGTGGCCCGGGGCACCGTTCGAGTCCTCCGACGACGCCACCATTCAGGACTTCGCCGCCAGGATCAATGACGCCGGCTATTCGGCTCCGGTGCGCACTTCCCGTGGCCAGGACATCCTGGCCGCCTGTGGCCAACTCAAGTCGGCCTCGCAGCGGGAACGTCTCACCCGGCTGAAGGCCAGACTGGCGGCCGGTATCGAGGACGACCATCACATCCTGCATCCATGATGCCGACGGGGAGGAAACCATGAGCGAATGGACGCTCGTGATCGGGGACAAGAACTATTCTTCGTGGTCGCTGCGGCCGTGGCTGGTGCTGAAGCATCTTGGCGTGCCGTTTGCCGAGGAGACGGTACGGCTGCGACAGGCCGACACCAAGGCGGAGATTCTCAAGCGTTCACCGTCGGGCAAGGTTCCGCTCCTGCGGCATGGGTCGGTGGTGGTGTGGGAATCCCTGGCCATCTGTGAATATCTGGCGGAGATATTCACGGAAGCCGCGCTGTGGCCGCGGGATCGGGAGGCGCGGGCGCTGGCCCGGGCCGTAAGCCATGAAATGCACGCGGGGTTCGTTCCCCTGCGCCAGAACCTGCCGATGGATGTCCGGGCAAGACTCTCGGCACCGGCAATGACGCCCGAACTGGCTTCGGACATTGCCCGCATCACCGCGCTCTGGAACCAGTGCAGGAAAGCATACGGAACCGGTGGGCCGTTCCTGTTCGGTCCCTTTACCATCGCCGATGCCATGTTCGCTCCGGTGACAACCCGATTCGTCACCTACGGCATCTCCCTGGATCCAGTGTCGGCCGAGTACGTGAAGGCGGTGACGGCACTGCCCGCCATGGTCGACTGGGCCGCTGCCGCCGAGCCGTCAAGCCCGTGAAGTGGCCGTTCTGGCTGTCGTTTCATAGCCTGTCGGCGCGGCTTCTGGTGTTGACGGTCGCCTTCGTCATGTTGGCGGAGGTTCTCATCTACGTACCCGCCATCGCCCGGTTCCGGGTCACCTATCTGGAAACCCGGCTGAACGAGGCGCATCTCGCCGTCACCGCCCTGCATGCCACGCCGGGGGGTTTGGTGGATCCTGAATTGCAGCGCCGTCTGCTCCGGCATGCCCAGCTCCTGAGCGTGGCGGTAAAACTGCCTGGAGCCTACAAGGTTCTGCTGGGTCCGGACATGCCGCCCGATGTGGACGTGTTCTATGATCTGCGCGAGTCCGACTATGTCACCCTGGTTGCCGATGCGTTCGAAACCCTGCTGGGTTCGAGGAATCGCGTGCTGGCAGTAGCGGGTCCCGCCCCCAAGGATCGGACCGTCTCGGTCGAGGCCTTTCTGAACGAGGCCCCGTTGCGCACGGAGATGATCGCCTTTTCCCGACGCATCCTCAACCTCAGCATCTTCATTTCGGTGGTCACGGCAGCCCTGGTCTATCTGGCCCTGCAATGGCTGCTGGTGGTGCCGATGCGCCGTCTGGTGCTGAACATCACCGGGTTTCGCGCCGCACCGGAGGACGAGTCCCGGACCCTCCAACCCAGTGATCGCAGGGACGAAATCGGCACTGCCGAGCGGGCGTTGCGGGACATGCAGCAGGAGTTGCGCGCCGCCCTGACGCACAAGGCCAGGCTGGCCGGGGTTGGCACGGCGGTGGCCAAGATTTCCCACGACCTGAAAGGTATGCTGACCTCCGCCATGCTGGAATCCGATCGCCTGGAAGCCACGGTCGGTGGCGATCCGGAACTCCGGTCTCTGACCTCCGGTCTGTGCCGGGCCTTGGACCGGGCGGTCGTGATGTGTTCACGCACCCTGTCCTTCGCCAAGGAGGGGCCGCCCAGCGTGCAGCTCGCCAGACTTTCCCTGCGCGCTCTGGTGGATGAAGTGTTGACCGGATTTGAGGGAGCGGCCTTTGAGAACACTATCCCTGCCGACAGAATGGTGGAGATGGACCCCGAACTGTCGCGCCGGGTACTGGAAAACCTGGTCCGCAACGCCATCGAAGCCGGAGCCCGGCACCTTTCGTTCAAGGTCGAGGGCGACCGGCTCCTGGTGATCGACGACGGCCCCGGTCTTCCCCCACGGGCACGACAAAATCTGTTTCAACCCTTTTCCGGCTCGGCCCGACCCGGCGGTACCGGCCTTGGTCTGCCCATCGCCCGGGAGTTGATGGTGGCTCAGGGAGGGGACCTCCTGCTTCTGGAAACCGGACCGGGGGGAACGGTGTTCGCGTTAAGGCTGCGACCTTCCCGTTTTCAGAATACGGAGGTTTCATGAGTTGGGACCCGGCCTGCTATGCCCGCTTTACCGGACCGCGCCTACGGCCTGCCTTGGATCTGCTGGCCCGAATCTCTGTCGAAGCCCCAGGAAGGATATGTGATCTTGGTTGCGGAAATGGAACGGTTACCCAACAGCTTCGGCAGCGATGGCCGGAGTCGGAAATCGTCGGTGTGGACGCATCGGCGGAGATGCTGTCGGAAGCCATGTCGTTGGACTTGACCAACGTTTCCTGGCAGCGGGTGGACCTGACGACCTGGACACCGTCATGGCCGGTGGAAGTGATGTTTTCCAACGCCGTTCTGCATTGGCTGGATGATCATGTCACGCTGTTCGGGCGGCTGTGGCGACACGTCATGCCGGGAGGCGTTCTTGCCATACAGATGCCCCGCAATCCTAGCGCGTCTTTCCGTACCCTACTTACCGCAGTGATCCGGAACGGACCCTGGCAGTCACGGCTGACCCCGCTGACGAGGCCTTCTCCGGTTGCCCCGCCAGAGGTGTACTATCGTCTCCTCAGTCCGGAGGCCTCGCATGTCGATGTGTGGGAAACCGAGTATCTGCACGTGTTGGAGGGCGACAACCCGGTGCTGGACTGGACCTCTGGGACCATGCTTCGTCCCTTTCTGACGGCACTTGATGGCTCTCCCTGGAGGGATGATTTTCTGGCCGATTATGGGACGCGGCTGCAAGAGGCTTACCCTTCTGGTCCGGATGGACGCACCCTGTTTCCATTTCGGCGACTTTTCATGGTCGCCGTGAAGAAGGGAACGCGAGCCTGATACCGGTGGTACGATTCAAGCCTTCATATCGATGATGTAATAATACCGCCCTGCCAATGAACTGACCTGTTGGTCAGTTCATGCTGAGACGGCTACGCTCAGCGCCGCGCGGGCTTGTACCGGCCGGCCCATGAGTCAAATCAAGAGACGGCCGGCATAAGAAAATCCCACATCAGGTATCCATACTCGTGCGGTGAAAATTCGATAGGTTACCGTTTAGAGTGTTGGACTCATATCGAGACTCTCATTAAGATAGTGATCATCGTATTTTGTAATGAATGAGGCTAAAATGACGACTCCTGATAAGTCTTGGTCGCTTGTTGCAGTGAAAGCTCGCGAGGCACAGGCGTTGCTGGGGGGACCTCCGAACTGGGGAGATATCAACGTCGCTCACATTGATACCGGTGTTACCGCTCATCCGGCATTGGGGTCCTGGGTGGATGTATCTATCGGTAAAAACTACCTGGAGCCGCAAAATCCGCCGATCGATCCCATGGACACACATGCCATGAACGCGGGCCACGGAACTCGCACCTGTGGCGTTCTGACGGGTATGCTGGGCGGGACCTTTGCCGGTGTCGCACCCAAGGTGCCGGTCGTCCCCTACCGGGTCACCGATTCGGTGGTGCTGGCCTCGGGCCGGGTACGCGCCAACATTGCCAGTGCCATTCTTGATGCCATCAACTCCAAGGCCTGTGAGGTTGTCACCATCAGTCTGGGCATCCCGCAACTGAGCCTCTTCAATCATGTCCTGGGAGAGGCCGTTGACCAGGCCTATGAACGGGGGGTCATTATCGTTGCCGCCGGTGGGCAGATAGTCGACAGCATCTGCTATCCCGGCAAGTTCTACCGCACCATCGGGGTCGGCGGATACACGGGCTTTGTCGGCAACCAGGGCATCTATGTGAGCTATGGCCTGGACGGAAGCATGAACGGCTTCGTCGATGCCTGGGCTCCGGCCAATCCGGTCTGGCGCCCCACCGTGGAGCACGGTAGCGACGGTCTTGACTATGGCTATGGCTTTGGAGACGGAACCTCGTTCGCGACCCCGCATGTCTCGGCGGCAGCGGCCATGTGGCTGTATTATCGGGAAAAGGATATCGCCACAGCCTATAAAGAGCCCTGGATGCGGGTGGAGGCTTTCCGCCTTCTGTTGAAACGCACCGCGCAGGACCTGAAGACCCTGGGATACCGGGGTTTTGACGCCATGCGCCCGGCTGGATCCACGGAAAAGCCACCGGGCAAGGGCAATGCCGACGCCAGTGGAAGGTATGTCAGTGGAGGCCTGGACATCCTGGCCCTGCTGAAGGCCGACCTGCCAGCGCACACGGATCTGACCATGGCCTCGGAAGCGAAGAAACAGTGGGCCTGAACGGCTAGCCCGTATCTCTCACGGCTTCAACGGGCGCTGGCTTCGCTGCCGCGCGGGCATGATACCAACGGCACGAGTCAAGACCTCGTGCCGGAAGCCGCCGTCGGAGACGATCAAGAACG
>JBKACM010000301.1:0-259 GCA_046269335.1 Alphaproteobacteria bacterium
GCCGGACGGGGCATGATGGAAACCGTGACGTGGTCGTTCCTGCCCTCGGCTCAGGCGGCCCTGTTCGATGGCGGTCAGGCCGGCCTGGTGCTTTCCAATCCCATCAGCGCCGACCTTGACGCCATGCGTCCGTCGATCCTGCCCAACCTGATTGCCGCCGCCGGGCGTAACGCCGCCCACGACATGCCCGATTCCGCCCTGTTTGAAATCGGCCCCATTTTCCACGAGGAAGAACCGGGTCAGCAGAAACTGGTGGCCT
>JBKACM010000301.1:269-2770 GCA_046269335.1 Alphaproteobacteria bacterium
CGGGCCGGAGCGACCGGGCCACGCCACTGGTCCCTCCCCGCTCGCGCCGTGGATGCCTTCGACACCAAGGCCGATGCCCTGGCTGCGCTGGAGGCCGCCGGAGTTCCGGTGGACCGTCTCCAGACCACGGCCGACGCCCCACACTGGTATCATCCCGGACGTTCGGGAACCCTGCGTCTGGGAGCCACGGTTCTGGCCTGGTTCGGGGAAATCCATCCGAAGATCGCCCTGGCCCTGGACGTCAAGGGCGCTCTGGCCGGCTTCGAGGTCTTTCTGGACCTCCTGCCGGTGCCGAAAGCCAAGGGAACGACGCGGGCGAGGCCCCTGCTGAAGCTGCCACCGTTCCACCCCGTCAGCCGCGATTTCGCCTTCCTCCTGGACCGGTCCGTCCCCGCCGACACCGTGATCCGGGCGGCCAGAGGGGCCGAGAAGACGCTGATTGCCGACGTTACGGTCTTCGACCTTTACGAAGGTCCCCATGTGGGAGAGGGCCGCAAATCCCTGGCCATCACCGTGACCTTGCAACCGACGGAGCGATCGCTTACCGACGCGGAGATCGAGGCGGTGTCTGCCAGGGTGATACAGGCGGTAATCAAGGCGACCGGAGCCGAGTTGCGGCAGGGGAAATAGGCACATGCGGAAGTTCTGTCTTCTCTCGGGGATGATTCTGCTGGCCGTCTACGGAAGCGCCCTGGCGGAGGAACCCGCCGGGAAGGTGGACCGGGCGGCCTGCGCCAAACTGGTGGCCTACGTGCCACCCGCCGACATCGCCTACAAGCCGGGTGTGGACGTCAAAGGCAAACCGGTGGCCCCGGCCGAGATCGGCGGAGGGTCCCCCATCAAGGTGCCAGACAGCATCGAGTTCAACCCCACCGTCAACCCGGTCGGCTTCGGAACCCGCAACAACCTGAACCGGGAAAAAGCGGCCCTGGCCACCCAGTCCGGAACCCTGGACAAACAGGCGGTGATCGATCAGAAGCTCGCGGCGGTGTCGGCCAAGGGTCTGGACGGGACTTCGATGAAACTCGGGGCCGTGCGTTACGATATCAACACCAATCAGCTCACCTATGACGGCAAACCCCTGACGGATTCCCAGACGGCAACGCTGGATCAGGCATGTCGCAAGGCGGGGTATCGGTAGCGCGGCCGGAGAAACGGAGGAAAGATGGTTCGACGTGTTTCGTACATCCTGGCCGTGGCACTGGCGTCTTTCCTGCTTTCGCCTGGTGCCTGGGCCCTGGAGACCTATCAGGCGCTGTTCCCCCTGATGGTCGACCTGCCGGGCTGGCAGGCAGAGAAGCCCGACGGCATGAACCTGGAAGCGGAAGGGCAGAAGGTATTCAGCACCACGCGCCGCTATGAGCGCGGAGAGAGCCACTTTTCCGTGGTGCTGCTGGCCGGCATGGCGGCCGCCGCGCAAGTTGCGGCGGCCCAGTCGGCTGGAGGGATCAACGTGGAGACCCCGGAAGGACGTGTCTCGACCGAGGTCATGAATGGCTTCCAGGTCACGACGACGTATTCCCGGACCGACAGGAGCGGAACCGTCATGGTAATCCTGGGTCAGACGGGACTTCTCAGTTTCGAATACGGCGGACTGTCCTCGGAGGAGGGGCTGGCGTTGGCTCGCAAGTTCGACTGGGGTGCCCTTCGGAAAGCGGTGGAAGGGAAATAGTTCCTCTCCACGACGTCTCTCCGCGCAAGAAGGAAGGATCTGCCATGGGCAAGCTCGCCGTCTGGTCTACCGTCCGGGAAACCTGGCGGGCTGTCCGCCTTCATGCCGGCGCATTGTCCCGTCTGCTGTGGCCGTGGGTCCTGTTGCAGTTCCTCGCGTTCATCGCCACCGCCGCAAGTCCCCTGTTGCTACTGCTCTATCAAGGGCACATCCATTTCGTGGCCCTGATAACCGTCTTGACGCTGCTCCTCGTCGTCACCTATCTGCCAATCGGCACCACCACGATTCGCCAGGTGATCGAGGGACCGCAGCGTTCGGCACCGCTGGGAAGGCGGGAGGGATGGTACCTCCTGACCGGTATACTCAGCGGCCTGGTGATCCTCGCCGTGCTGTTGCCCATGTTTGGTCTGGGGTATGTGTTGGGCCTGGAACCGCAGACGGTTTCGTGGCTTGTCTTTGCCCTGGTTCTCCTGCTGGTCCCCTCGCTGAACCGCCTGGCTCTGTCCGCGGTGCCGGCCGCCCTGGGACAGAGTCGCGTCGATCTGCTCGGAGCCTGGCGGCGGACCCGTGGCAACGGTCTCCGGGTTTTCGCCTGCAATCTCCTGGCGTTGCTTCCTATCCTGGTCATCAACATAGGACTGGCCCTGGTCGTGCCCCTTCTGCCAAAGCTCCTGAGCGGCAACGGAATGCTGGGGGTAATAATCCTGGTCGCTCTCCTTCGCTTCCTGATATCCCTCGTCAGTGTCGTGGTGATGGCAACCTCCATGGCGACGATCCACAGGCGACTGACGGAGCGTTGATACGCAGGTATCATGCGAGGGAGCACGAG
>JBKACM010000302.1:0-2763 GCA_046269335.1 Alphaproteobacteria bacterium
TTAGTTGGAGATTTAGTTGGAGTTTTAGTTGGAGTTTTAGTTGGTGTAATGGTGTTAGCGATCAGCGCCCGTTCGACCTTTACCGAGTCCGATACGTCCTGATAGGTCAGAAGTTCCCCGCCATCCGGCAGGGGATAACTGGCGTAGAACAGGATCGAGCCGTCGGACCTGGCAATGCGCCCGGCACGGGAAGTGCGGTCGGTCATCAGGCCCAGCATTTCCGCCTTGAAGGCCGGCCAGTCCTGAACATCGGCAAAGAACGGCCGATAGCTTTCCAGAAGATCACCCAGCCTCGGTTCGTCCGCCAGTTCCTCGGGCGAGTGGTTCCACATCGCCGCGTAGGCCGGATTGGACAGGCGCAGCCGGCCGTCGGCCCCGAACACCGCCACCGCCTCGTTCAGATGGTCCAGGGTCTCCCGCTGCACGGCGATCAGGGTGTTATAGGAGCGTTCCAGCACCAGCGTGTCGGTGACATCCTCATAGGTAGCCAGCAGGCCACCCAGGGGATGCGGCGACAGCACCCGTCGCAGCGTGGTGCCGTTGGGAAGGTGCAGCAGATCTTCCACCGGATCGATCAAGGAGGTGAAGCGGGCCATTTCCTGACGCTTGAACGCGGGGTAGTCGGCCACCTCGGGCAGACTGCGGCGATCGCGGAGAAGCTCCAGGAACGACGAGTAGCCGGGGCCAGAGGCAAGCCAGTCCTCATCCAGCCGCCACAGCCGGGTGAACGCGGTGTTGTGGTAGGAAAGATGAGTGTCGGCCCCGAAAATGGCGATGGCGGTAGACAACCGCTCCAGCACTCCGGCCTGAGCAGCCATGTGCCGGGCCAGGGCCCCTTCCACGTCCTCGACCCGGCTCATGTCCAGGGCAACACCGACCGTACAGCGGCCTTCGACACCAGAAGCCGGGCAACCGTCCAGGGGAACCTCGGTCACGGCCATCAACCGGCGCTCGCCGGCGATTACCAGGTGGGAGGTCTCGGTACGGGCCTCGCCCGCCGCCCGCGCCAGGGCGGCCAGGGCACGGGCATGACGCCCGGCGGAGCGCGGAGCCAGTTCGCGACCCTCGGAAACCGCCTGTTCCGGTGTGATGGCTTCCGCCGCCTCGGCGTAGGCGCGGTTGCAGAAGGTGAGCGACAGCGCGTCATCCCGCAACCATACCGGCACCGGAAGCGCGTCCAGAAGGGCCCGCACCCGATCACGGTCGGTCCTGACGGCCGCGGCCTCCCGCTCCAGCCGCTCCAGGACCAGAGCATCGCTGGTGACATCCCGCATCCAGACAAGATCGGCCAGAGGCGTACCGTCATCGGCGGAGGCCCGGATGCCAAAGACCAGAATCCGTCGCTCGACATGGTCCAGGGACAATTCCAGTTCGAAGGCGACCCCGCCCCGGCGCAGGTCGGTCACCGCCTGCAACAGGATGGGAGCCGCATCCTGGGTAAAAGCGTCCAGCACGTCTTCGAAGTTCGAATTGGCCCCGCCGTACAACCCCAGCAGGACGGCCAGACGGCGGGAGCAGGTCTCACCGGCAGGCACGCCGTCGCGGCGATACCCCCAGGCGTAATAGCCATCGGGCGTTACCGCCAGCATCTCGCTCAGACGATCCGCCTCCTCGCGGATCTGCTTCTGGAGCGCGGTCGCAACCTCCCAGCGCCGTTGCAACCACAACAGGACGGGGATCACCAGCAGCACGGCAATCAGGACGCCGGACAGAATCAGCCAGCTCGGCTCGACCTGGCCCAGAAGGGTGATCGGCTGCCCCGCCGACCTGGGAACCGGCACCGGAGACACCGCAGCCGCAGCCGAGGCGGAGGCGATGAACTCCGGAAGATAGAGCGCCGATACCATCATCCCCATGAACACCGCCAGCGCACGCCGAGGGACAGCCGGGGCCGTCATACGCAGGTCAGACGCCACGCAGGCTTGCGCCGCAGGGGCGGCGGCCCGCGGTCGCGGGCTCCAAAGCCACGAGTCAACAATTTGCGGCTTTGGTATCATGCCCCCGGGGTCAATAGCGATAGGCCTCCGGCTTGTACGGTCCTTCCGTCCCGACACCGATGTAGTCGGCCTGGGCCTGGGTCAGATGGGTAAGCTGGACCCCGAGCTTGCCCAGGTGCAGACGAGCCACCTTCTCGTCCAGGTGCTTTGGCAGTACGTAGACCTTGTTCTCATAGCGGCTGTGGTTGTTCCACAGCTCGATCTGGGCCAGCACCTGATTGGTGAACGAGGCGCTCATGACAAAGCTGGGGTGGCCGGTGGCACAACCCAGGTTCACCAGCCGGCCTTCCGCCAGAACGATGAGACGCTTGCCGTCGGGGAACTCGACCTCGTCCACCTGCGGCTTGACATTGTGCCAGCGGTAGTTGCGCAGCGCCGCAATCTGGATTTCGGAATCGAAGTGGCCGATGTTGCAGACGATGGCCTGATTTTTCATCCGCTCCATGTGAGGGCGGGTGATCACGTCCACGTTGCCGGTGGCGGTGACGAAGATGTCGGCTACAGCCGCCGCTTCATCCATGGTGACTACCCGGTATCCTTCCATGGCGGCCTGCAAGGCGCAGATGGGATCGATTTCGGTGATCCAGACGGAGGCGCCCATGCCGCGGAAGGCCTGGGCACACCCCTTGCCCACATCACCGTAGCCGCATACCACACAGTGCAAGAGTTTAAATGGGGTGTTGTCCAGGGCCAGCTGGACCAAAAAATCCAAGAAGAATATGTCCGCCGAATTGTAAAATACGATGACTTAATAAGAAATGTAAAG
>JBKACM010000303.1:0-2757 GCA_046269335.1 Alphaproteobacteria bacterium
CGCGAACGATCGCGCGGGCGCTCAATGCGCCATTCCCAGACCGTGATGAGTCAAGCTCATCTCGGTCTGGTATTATTCACTTGGCTTCACGGGACACTCGGGGAAGTAGAGTCCTCCCCGGCCATCGGAGTTGTTTTCTTCTTCCGCTGCCGTTTGCGTTTATACAGCGGCTTGCCCTTCAGGTGAGTGATATAGCCCAGGCTGTTGGTGAGGTAGCGCACGCCCGCCACCGCCCCGGGTTCGTCCGTCGCTTCCGGAGTCGCGGTCGGGAATTCGGTCAGGGCGGCCACCGTCTCGTATTCCGGAGGCACCCTCGCCGTCCAGGCCGCCAGATTTTCCCGGAAGGAATCATAGCTGCCGTATAGCTTCTTCATCCTGGCCCGGGTGGTAAGACGCCCCAGAAACGGGGCGCTGTTGGACTGAGCGCGATAGGCCGGAAGCCATAACCCATCGACCAGGGATTTCGGCTGCCGATCCAGAACTTCCCGGAAAGGAGCCTCCTCGCCCCAGAGGACCACGGCGGAAGCGAATGGCGGGCGCACCCGGTCGCTGCCGACCCGAACCCGTCCCCGCATCAGAAAAACCGAAGCCCAGCCGCGCACGTGGCTCACCCACCAGTCGGCCCCGAGTTGTACCGGCAATATCGCCACCACGACCCGGGAGGACTTGTCCCAGTGAACCGCCCGCATCGCCCTGTCCACCCACCCCTGAATCGTTCCCTCGCCACTCTGCGGATTAAGAAACACCGTCCCCTTCCAGTCCTGGGACTCGGGAGCGGGATCGGCCGGAACGCGCCGGGCGATGGGCGGAGAGGACTCGTCCAGAAGAAGCCCACAGGGTGCCAGGTCGAATGGCCCCCCGTTGGCCTCCAGCAGCAGCGGCGGCAGCCAGTAGGGCAGATACCACGTTTCACCCTGCCCCCGACGTACACCCGTTCCCGCCATGATGGTCCTATCCCCCGTGATGGACGGGGGCTAGTATACCACGCTGTCTCTGTCCTGCTGAGCACCGTCCTCGGGTTATCCGCAAATGAACGTCTTTCTCCCGGTATTTTTCGTGATTCTGGTGGTCTTCCCCCAGGGAGGACAGGCGGCTTCGCCGAGCCACGAGGCGACCTCGCCACCGGCTCGGAGGCTGGAGGCCACCTTCGCCGAGTCCGGATTCGGCTATACCCTGCAATATCCGGCCGGCTGGAGGATTACTCGGCCGGGACGCTTCGCCGTGGTATTCGGGGGAGCCCCGGAAACCGCCGCCTTCTACACGACGGTCAGTCTCGACAATCGCCTTTCGCCCCACCCCGGCGAACCCAGGCGGGGCGCGTCGGCGATCCTGTCCCTGTACCTCAAAGAACTGGGAGCCAAGGCGCGGGGCGTCAGGGTGGAAACGCAGGTGCCGTTCCTTTATCGACAGGATGACGTGGCCCTGGATGGCTATCAGGCGGTGACGGAATTCGACGGACAGACAGAACGCATGCGCCAATGGACGGTGGTGATACCCCGCCGCAGTGGGACCGTGGTCCATGTGTGGATGTTCACCGCCCCGTTCAACGAGTTCGAGCGCGCCCTACCCACCGCCAGGGCAATCCTGGACTCCTGGCGCATCCGGGGAACCGATGCGGAATAGCATGAATCACCGCTGGGCTTTCCCCTGCCGGAAGCGTTTGCTCGTCCTTTCCTGCCTCCTGGCAATGCTTGGCGGTGGATGTACCTCCACCCCGCCTCCAATTCCGCTTTCCCCTTCGTCTACCCCTTCCGCCGCGGCGTCCATCCTGCAATGGGGCTACGAGGTAATTGAAAAGCGCTACCTGGAACCGGTCCGGATTTCCGAACTGGCCCTGAACGGCCTGCGCGGATTACGCATTCTGGCTCCCAGGCTGTCCTTTTCCCTCGAAGAGGGGGAACTGGTGATAAAATACGGGGAAACCGAGACGGCCCGTTTCGCCACCCCGGCCGGGGAGGACGCCGCGGCCTGGGCCCAACTGACCGTCGAGGCGGCCCGCTCCGCCTGGAGAATCACCGCCAGTCGCCATCCCCTGGCGGATGAATTGCTGATCCGGGTGATGTTCGAGGCAGGTCTTGCCCGACTCGACCGCTTTTCCCACTACGCCAATGCCACCACCGCCCGGGAAAGCCGGGCCGCCCGCCACGGCTCCGGCGACATCGGTCTGAGATTCCGCCCCCTCTTTTCCGGCCTGGAGGTCACGGCGGTAGCCCCCCACTCCCCCGCCGGGGAAGCCAGGATCACCGCCGGGGATCTGGTCACCCGCATCGACGGTGTCAAGGTTACGGAAATCGACCTCAACGCCCTCGGCAATCGCCTGCGCGGTCCGGTGGGAAGCCTCGTGAGACTTTCCCTGCACAGGCAGAAGGCCGCTCCCGAAATTTCCGTGACCCTGCCCAGAGTTCTGATCCTGCCGGAAACCGTGTTCCTGATTCTGGACGGTGAGGTGGCCGTGATTCGAATCCAGGGATTCAATCAGCACACGGCGACTTCGGTGGCAGAAGCCCTCCAGCGGGTCCATGCCGCTCCGGGATCCAGGGTTCGGGGTATTCTGCTCGATCTGCGCAACAATCAGGGGGGGCTCCTGGACCAGGCCATTGCCATCAGTGAAATGTTTCTCTCCTCCGGCACCGTAATCGTGGTTCGAATCGGGATGGCGGCCCCGCGTGCTGACGATGGTGGCGGAGGAGAGAAACATTTCACTGATGGCAATGGCCTGGCACAGACTTCTACAATTACCCGGTCGAATACTCACAC
>JBKACM010000304.1:0-2746 GCA_046269335.1 Alphaproteobacteria bacterium
GCATCAGATACAACTAAAACAACTGCACCACTTTTGAGTTCAGCTATTAACTCGCGACTGCGATCATCCTCATTACCTTCGAAAAAAGAGAGAACTCGTCCGGTGAATGTGACCTCGATAAGCCGGTTGCGAGAACAGCCACAGGCTGAGCACGGTATAGCCGACCTGGAAGGCGACCATCGGAACCTGTCCCAGCAGCATCCGCCGGTTCACGCCGTCGAGGTGGAGCGCGGTGGCGTGGGCCAGGAAAACCGAGAACACGTGTCCCAGCACGATGGCCACCACGGCCGCCATCCAGGTAAACTCGGGATCAAGAACACCGGAATCAATGCGATAGCCGGCGGTTCCAAACAGATTCCAGCCAAAACCGAAGGGATCGGAGACGAGATAGACGATTTGCTGGCCGGTAAGGGCCAGGAAAGACAGGTAATGACCCAGGTGGTAGGCGATGGCAATGGGTACCAGCGACAGGGCATAGGCGCGGGCCAGGGTTCCGGCACGGTGAGGGCTGCCGGCCAGGGTTCCGACCAGTCGGCAGCAGGCAAGGAAGGCCGCCAGGAAAACCACCGGAACCGCCGCCAGGGCCAGACTTTCCGCAAGGACCATGGCGTCGATCCCAAGACTCTTGGCGGAAATCAGCAAGGCACGCGCCTGCGGTTGTTCCAGGGTCCATTCCAGGGCCCCGATCCATTGGGGGGTCGCCATCAGGCCATCAAAGGTCACCGTCGACAGTACCACCAGTATCAGGCACAGCCAGGGCCAGGACACCGGCTCCCGGTTCAGGAGCCCGACGCCGTAGGGCCGCAGGCGCAAGGTGACGACCCGGTTACCCTCCAATCGTCCCACGAAGGGGGCAAAACGGGCGAACAGGCCGAAGATCAGGGTAAAGACCTCGCCGTTTCGCAACCATGTTTCCCGGCCGAACAGAACCATGCCGGCCAGGGTCAGGAAGGTATAGGTCAGGGCGGCCCAGCCGACGGTTCGCGGATCGGCACCGGCGGGGGCTACCAGCTCGCTCCAGGCGAACAGGGAAAACACGGCGATGGCGGGCCAGGCCCCCAGCCAGCGGGGATAGTCGAGCCGTGGTCGTTGCCGCAATCGCCCCGGCAACAGGCCATGGAGGGTCGACCATGGCTCCAGGACCCGCCAGAGGTCGCCGACGAGAGCGCTGACGTAGGCAAGACCGATCCACCACAGGACCCAGACCAGGGTCGGAGCCAGGTTCCGCACCACGTCGGTGGTTCCGGCCAGGCCGGTGGCGATGGTGGCGAACAGAGCGACGACACCTGCCAGTCGGGCGAGCCGTACCAGCGGGGTCAGCATTGGGGCCAGGCCGGGGAACAGCAGCGACAGGCCTGGAAAATCATGATCGGCCAGGGGTCGGCGCAGAACCAGGGCCATTACCACGAAGGAAGCGACGATCGCCGCCGAGGCCCCGGTCCCGAAGAGCCATACCGGCAGCGGCAGATCGAAGCGATAGCCGAACGCATGCGCCAGAGCTTCCCCAGGCCAGGCCAGCAGGACGGCCAGAGCCCCCAGGACCACGAAAACCGATGCCTCATACCGCCGTGCGGATATTCTGACCCATGGGCCAAAACAGGCACGGACGGTACGCCCAGGCACCGCGCGGGCTTTTTGTCTGCCCTCACCGGGCGCGGGCGTCCGCCCGCTTGGCTGCCGCCTCAATGGCGGCTTAATACCGGCCGATGAGTCAAACCGAGTGTCGGCCGGCATCATCTTATCGGCTCACTGGTATCAGCGGGGCAAAACTTCGACGTACAGCAGCGGGCGGTGGGCATGTTTTTTTCCTGGCCTGGCGGCACCGTCGTGCAGTTCGACGGGAAATCTCCCGGCAATGGTGGCCACGAACGCCAGGACAGTGGGAGTGGCCGGTCCCGGAGTGGCCTTCAGGACATAGCCATGCAGATGGATTTCCTGCACCGTATCGGCGGTCCAGGTGATTTCCACCGACTGGCCGCGAACGACGCGGAAAACCGGCTCGCACCCGGTCAGGGCCCCGGCCCTGATTTCGCATGTTACCTTGCGGTCCGCCGGTGGCGGCGAGGGTTCTGCTCCGGTCGCTTCCGCCGACGCAAGGCCGATGGCTCCGAAAACCAGAACAACCCCCAAAAGCCTCATGGAGACCACTCCCGGACCTGGTTGCGACCGCCATCCTTGGCGACATACATGGCGGTATCGGCAAGCTTGACAAGATCGTCCGGCTGAGAGGGGCTGGCCGGCGGCATCGACGCGACGCCGATGCTGATGGTGACGGAAAGCCCGTCCACGTCCATCTCCGCGACGTGGGCCCGCAGACGCTCGGCCGCGGACATGGCTTCGGGCCCCAGATACCCCGGCAGGATGGAAACGAATTCCTCGCCGCCGTAGCGGCAGACGACCTGGGTTGGCTGGGCGGTTTCCCGCATCGCCCGTCCGATGGCCTTCAACACCCTGTCCCCCTGATCATGGCCGTAGGTGTCGTTGAACTTCTTGAAATGATCCACGTCGAAGAGGAAAACCGACAACGGCCTTCCATATCGGCGGGCCACCGTGAATTCGTCCATCAGGCGTTCGTCAAAATACCTCCGCCGATATATTTTTCCGCCTTCGCTTTGTATCCGGCCGATTCCTTGTAAACCTTGAGGTTTTTTAAATAAAGGCCCTCGTCTTCCACTCCCCAGAGGTTCACTTTTCCCGGATTGTTCACGGCGTAGTATTCAGCGCCGTTCACAAGGCCCTCTTTCAC
>JBKACM010000305.1:0-2731 GCA_046269335.1 Alphaproteobacteria bacterium
GCGTCGACGTGCAGGGCGAGGCAGAGAAAGACGCTGAGGGGCGCGCCGCGGAGCTGGCGGAGGGCGCGGCGGCGGAATGCGAGCTTCAGTTTGATGTAGTAGTCGTCGAAGGCAAAGGCCACGCCGTCTCCGTTCAGCATGACCCGCCGCTCGCTCACCGCCTCCATGATTGGCCCCTGGTCCGCCCCTTCCTCCGCATCGGATAGCTGCTTCGGCTCTCGGTCGGCCATCACGACAAACGTCACGTGCACTGATTGCCCGGCCGGCTTGGCTACCGTACTGGCCGTCCGATCGACGACCGGGCTCAGCCGGCTATTCAGCCAATCGGCAGAGTACGCATGCCGCACGGCGACAGTCCAGGAAGTGCCGTCATGCTGCACCATCTGGCTGCCGCGGAGCCAGGTGTCGTAGGTGACGCGGGTAAGCTGGCCCTGGAGGGCGTCGAGGGTCTGTTGCCAGGGATCAGCGGCCATTGAGCCTCCAGGAGATGGAGATCTCGTTGTGGTCGAGGGTCTGGACGGAGGTGGGGGGGATCTTGAAGGCGGCGATGCAGACGGTGATCTCGTCCTGGGAGGGGGGGGGCAGGTGACGCGGGAGAGGCGGAGGGTGTAGCGGCCGTAGACGAGGGTGAGATCGAGGTGGAGGCCGCGGGGCAGCTCGCGGATGGCGCGGGCGGAGCGGGTGCGCTGGACGTGGGTGAGCATGTCGGCGGCGAGATCGGTCAGGTTCACGTCATGCTCCTTTCAGATCCGGGCGGCTCCGACCCGTACCGCCCGGTTTGGTGGCGCGAGGAGGCGAGGGAAGCCGCAACCCCGCTGGTCGGCGTCACTGTCGAAGCCTGTCGGAACACGATCACCGGCCAACTCCCCACGAGTGGGTCCGCCGTGCCATCCGCCACGAGGCGCGGATGAGCCTCGTGCCATTCGGGCAGAGCCATGATGCGAACCTGCTCGATGATGTGGGGCCGGCCGTCGAGGGGGAGGATGAGTGGCGGGTGTGGGGTGCGGCTCATAGGGCGCTCCAGTAGTTGGGACGGCCGGCGGCGCAGTGGGCGCAGGGGCCGGGGGTGTCGACGAGGATGCCGCACTGGGGGCAGCGGAGGGATTGGACGCCGGCGAGGACCTGGTCGGGGGTGGCGCAGCGGCCGTGAAATGGTCCGGCGGCGCGGAGGATGGAGTAGAGGAGGATGGAGTAGAGGTCGATGTTGGTCCAGCCGCACCCTGGATGGCCGCGGCCGCGCTGGCGGGTGGTGAGGGTGGCGGTGAGGTGGCCCTGGCGGCAGAGCTGGGCGACGTAGATTGGGGTCACGTTGAGTAGCTGGGCGGCCCGGTCGCGGCTGACGTAGCGGTCGAGGTCGGGGATGGTGATGTCGTTCATTTGCGTCCTCAGTCCCTCACAAGCTCGACGATCATCCGAATAGCGAGCGTTATGCCCGTGCCTGCAAAGAGGCACAACAGGAAATACAGCCAGGTGGGGATGCAGATTATCACCGCCTATTCCTTTTCTTCTCTGGCTTCTTCATCTGTTCTCTCCTCTCTCAAGATATGCGCTGAGGTCGCCGGCGATCTGCGCCCTCGGCTCCTTCGTCACCGTCACAAAGCCCATCGGGATCGCCTTCGCCGCCCTCTCGAAAGCGGCCTTGTCCAACTTGAGCGCGGTCGGCAGGTGGTTGATGCAGTACGCCAGCGCCCGCCCATTCTCGTAACTCAGCACGTCGAACAACTTGACGGTCACGGCGGGGTGGGGCTGCTTGGTGCCACTCGCCTCAAACATCAGCAGCGCCTCGCCGCGCAGCCAATGCTCGCGGTTCTCGATTTGTGCGTCCAGTTCTTCTACCCAGAACTTGGCGAGCGTGTACGCCTCGTATTCCTTGCTTGCCTCAATCGCCGCACTCGCCTCCGACTTCTTGGCGGCGGCAAGGTCTCTGTCCCTTCTCAGTTCCGCCAGTTCTCTCACCTTCTCGCCGGCCTCGTCTCCTTCCTGTTGCTGGCCACCATCCACTGGAGCAGCCAGGCCCTGACCCACGGCTCCCTCGGCCTGCTGAAACGCTATGGAATCGGCACCGCCGCCATCGGCGCCGTGTACGCCGGCTGGTGCCTGGCCCAGCGCGGCCCCATCCACCCCGTCCTCGGATGGGCCGCCTGGGCCGTCATTGCCATCGGCGCCGGCCTCGGCACCATCGCCGGTCACCAGATCGACGAGCGCGCCGCCAATCACCGCGAGCTACACCTGCTCCGCAAGCGAGTCCAGCATGGCCAATCGAAAGCACCGCGAGCTCCTGCTCGTGGAGAATGAAATGGCACAACTCGCCGCCGGGCAGCAGGGGATGGATCATCTGTGGCAGGATCTACAGAACGCCTGCCGCCAGCCCGTCTGGTCCCTCGACGACATCGACCGCATCGCCGAGGATCTCCGCGACGTCCAGGCCGGACTCGACGCCGGCCGGCGGGCACTCCAACAGTTGAGGAGCACTATCAAATGACCTACCCCAACGGCCTCGCCGTCGATCTCGTGTACGGCTCCGCCCTGCTCCTGCTCCTCTGGCTGTGCTACGAGGAATGGCGGAGGGACCACAGGCGATGATGGACGTACACGACCGGATCATTCTGAGCGCCATCACCATGTGGAGCGTCGTATGTATCATGAACGCAGTGCAGGGCAGGCCGATCACCCTGCCGTTCATGTTCCTGTGCGCGAGTTGTGGAGTGCTGATACTCACCGGGGTTCTCAC
>JBKACM010000306.1:0-2710 GCA_046269335.1 Alphaproteobacteria bacterium
CGGCAGATAGTCGATCCGAATTTCGAAAGCAAGGTGCGTGAGCTGGTCGCACTGACGCGCTCCTGCACGATTGCGCAAATTCTGGAACTGCGGCACCTGACCCTGAACAGCGCGGACTGGTCCAGCGGCAACCAGGCGCGGGTGATTTTCAACGTCGTTCTGACCGCGAAGCTGCAAGACCTGGGGGAGGAGCTGCTCCACGCCGCCCAACACGATCGCTATGAGAAACTGCTGCCACCCATCGGCAAGAACTATACCGAAGACCAGCGCGAGAACGATCGGGAGACGCTGGCCAACACCGCCATCCAGGCACTGGCAGGCCTGTTTTATGCCGCCTTGCAGCGCGCCGTCGATCCGAAGTTCGAGGGCAAGGTGCATGAGATGCTGCTGGCCACCCGCGGCTACAGCCTTGCCCAGATCCTGGCCATGCGGAACGAGGTCCTGGGAGACCCCGCCACGCGGGCCTGGGCATCGAGCGTTCAGGTGAAGGTGATCTTCAACGTCGCTCTGACGTCGAAGTTGCAAGGCATGGGGGAAATCGCCCTCCATGAAGCCCAGCTTACCGACTGTGAACGCCTGCTGGCTTCCGAAAGTCCCACCTATTCGGCTCAGATGCGGGAAGCCGACCGCGAGATCCTGGCCAACGCCGTCGTGCAGGCCCTGGCGGTACTGGTTCACGGCTCGATGAGTGCAAAACCCAAGGCCAACGAGAGGGTCTATTGGAAGAGCGAGACGCCACCGGAGCCCAAGAAGCCGACTCTGGTGCCTGTTCCAGCTTCGGCCGTGGTGGCTCCGTCCCCAGCCCCAGCCCCAGCCCCGCCGGCGGCACTCCCGAAGATGGAAGCCGTGGTCCGCCGTCCCCCGCCGGCAGCCAAGGTGCCTGCGGCTCCAACTCCGGCTCCGGTGCCGGTCAAGGAAAAGACGGCAGAACCCCCCGCCCAGGTGTCCGCGCCCCAGGACGACCCGCCGCCACCGCCACCGCCACCGCCACCGAAAAAAGCCACTTCGACCGTTGACTTCGCCAAGCTTTTCGACGACACGATTTTCGCCCACGTCAAGCGGCCCCTGGAGCTGCTTCAGGTGACGGGGCAACGGGAACAGGGCATGCCTTTCATCCTGGCTCCCAGCTTTACCGAACTGTTCGGCACTCTCCTGCGCACCTATGTGCTGCCCCGCATGCGGATGAGCCGCTTCATCCGCACCATGTCGGAGAGCTACAACTGGGATGAAGTCGGGGCCGCCGCCATCATCGAGATCATTCACTCCGGCGAGGCCAACAACCCGATTCTGCATACCTGGGACAGCCGTTGGCAGGAGTTGAAGTCCGCTCCCCCCAAGGCAGTCGTGCCCGAGAAAAAGGGCGGGTTTTTCGGCGGCAAGTCCAAAGCCGCTGAACCGCCGGCAGTGAGCGAAAGGGAAACCTCGGCACGGGAGATGTGGGCCCAGGTCGACGACCACGCCAGAAAGAATGGCTACAGCCCGCCCTTGCCGCGCGATGTGGAAATCTTCGAGACCCTGATCCGCATCCGCCCCGAGGTGCTGACCAAGGCCATGACCGAACTTCAGCATCTCTACAACCAGGAATTCGCGCCCAGCAAGTCCCAGGAGCAGGGGCGCGAGGGATCGTTCCGGGACGGCCTCAACAAGTGGGCCGATCGCCTACCTCCCTACGTGGGTGAATTCCTGACCATGCGTTCGATCTATATCCATCCCAAATGCGATCTTGAATTCCTCAAGAATTTTACCAAGAGCCACGGCAAGACCGTGGCCGAGCGCAAGCGCGCCATTCCCCACGTGATGGATTTCATCAGCAGCATGGACCCATCGGCGGTATAGGGCTGGCTACTTTTCCTCGAACACCTTCAGGCTTTGTAATTCCTGGAATATTCTGCCAGCCATGGCACGGTGGAACGCAGGCGAGTAGTGGACGGTGTCCACGTACATGCTCCCAGGGATCGACATCTCCTCCAGCCAAAGGACGTTCTCTGTCCACAGCCGGCCCTGGTCACGCATCCCACGCATCCTGGGATACCCGACGGCGGAATTACGGTGGTACGTCAGAGCTTCCAGGGAGGGCAGCGGCACGGCACGGCGGCCGTTGTCGTAGGCGTAGGTCGGAACCGGCTGCTGCACGAACAACGGAGTCACGCCGAACTGACGGGCGACGGCGGCGATCATTCTCCGATTGGAATCCAGCCGCCGGATCACGGCCTCCACCCCGGCATCGTCACGGCAGGCCTCCCCGGGTGTGGGCCAGAACGCCTTCCCCTGCGTGTAGTAACGAATCAACTTGATGACGTTAGAGCGCTCCGCCAGTTCGGCAGCCAACGAAACCCGCGTCCGGTCCTTGCCAACCCCGGCCAGCAGGTTGCTCATTTCGGTACGATCGGGAACGTCGCAGAAGGCAAAATCGTTGAGGCCGTCGATGAAAACGGCCACATCAGGACGAACACCCTGGTTCAGCAGCCGTTCGAACAGGACACGTTCCTGGGTCGAGTGATAGGCGACCACCCCCATGTTGTAGACCGTGGCCCTGATACCGGTATTGTCCAGTGCCTCCTGTAGGTAGGCGGGGATGGTTTCGCGATCGTCCACCCCCATGCCGAAGGTGGTCGATCCACCAAACAGGAGTACCTTTCTTCCGGGGGCCGTCAGCGATGGTGGTTCTCGGCCCGGAACCACGCGCTGACCTGCCTCGCTCACGGTCACA
>JBKACM010000307.1:0-2708 GCA_046269335.1 Alphaproteobacteria bacterium
TGGGGGTGGGAAACGCCACCGGTTTCCGGAACGGGATCGGTGGCGGAGGGGATGGCGTCTTCCGGGCGACGGGTGGACGAATACGGGCGGCGGAGGGGGGGACATCGGCGGTGCCGTTGACGAAATGAAAGATGTTCTGCGTTTCGACCATCCGGAACACGCCAAGGTCGTTGGCCAGGGTTTCCGAGATGCCGAGGAACAGAAGCGAGCCCTCGCCCATGATGGATCGGAAGCCCTCCTGGATGGTTCGTCGGGTCGGCGTATCGAAGTAGATGGAGACGTTGCGGAAAAACACCACGTCGAACGGCCCTGTCGACGCCGGCAGAAGAGGGGCGGAGATGAGATTCATCTGGTGGTATTCGACCATCGCCCGTATCGCCGGAGCCAGAACATGGCTCCTGGTGCCGGCTCGGGCGAAATGGCGCGCCTTCAACTCCGGGGGCATGGCCCGAAAGGAAAAATCTCCGTAGATGGCTCTCTGCGCCACGACAAGGGCATGGTGGTCGATGTCCCCCCCCACGATCGAGACCCGGCGGGATATCCCGGTTCCGAACGCTTCCGTCAGGGCGATGGCGATGGAATAGGGCTCCTCACCCGTCGAGCAACCGGCGCTCAGAATACGCACGGGATCGCTCTCTTTCCGCTTCGCCAGAAGCCCGGGCATCACCTGTTCGGCCAGGAACGAAATCTGAGCGGGCTCACGAAAGAAATAAGTTTCATTGATGGTGACGTGGCTGAGAAGTTCCTGAAACTCCGTCTCGTCCGTCTGCACGATACGGAGGTACGCCGCGGCATCCGCTGCTCCGGTTGCCCGCAGACGAGCGGTGATGGCAACCTCCAGCATATCCCCGTTCCCTCCGCCGACCAGCAACCCGCTGCGCTGTCGGATTAGCTCGCAAAACGGCTGAAGCTGCATGAAATCAACCGAGCAGATCGCTTATTCTTCGCGCGACGGCGCTTTCGGGAAGATCTTTTCGGATGTAATCCTCCGCACCTGCCAGCAGACAATCATCTATGACACTGGAATATTCCATTGCCGACATCATGACGATTCTGGTCTTCCCTTTCGTTTCCGCGATCCTTTTCAGAACCTCGATACCGTTCATCACTGGCATTTCTATATCGAGAAACATCACGTCCGGTGGCGATTTGTTGAACCTGGCAATTCCCTCGTCCCCGTCCCCGGCCTCCTCGATGTTCAGGAATCCCAGGTCCTCCAATATGCTTACGAGATAAAGGCGGGCTATCGCCGAATCATCAACGACAAGAATACGTGTCACGACCGCTCCCTCCGTTTTTTCCGGGACCACGCAATTTTTGACGGGGCTAGCTCGATTCCGCCACCTTGAAGCGGCCGACCAGCACGTCCAGCTCCGAGGACAGGGCCGCCATGTTGCGGCTGACCTCGGTAAGCTGAACCATCGACTGAGCCGTGTGGTTGCTGGCGGTCATGATTTCCCGCAACGCCACCACGACCTGGTTCGCGGCGATCTTCTGCTGCTGCGTCGAGGCGGAAATCTGCTGCGCGGCACTGGTGGTCAGATGCGAGGCCTCGACGAGATCGTTCAGGTGGCTGGCGGTAGCCACCGCCGCCGCCGTTCCCTCGGCGATACCGCCGGCTCCCTTCTCCGAGGTGATTACCAGCCGGGCGATGGTGTCCTGAATCTGGTTCACCTTGCCCTCGATGTCATCGGTGGATTCGGTGACGCTGTCGGCTAGACGGCGGATTTCCGCCGCCACCACCCCGAACCGACGCCCGGCCTCGCCGGCACTGGCGGCCTCCAGCGCGGCGTTGAAGGCAATCAGCTTGGTCTGATCGGCGATGGCGTTGATGATCTGCATCACCTTGCTGATTTCCTTGGACGTCCGACCCAGTTCGATGATTTCCCGCAGACTGTTCTGGTTCTCCTCGTGAATGCTGGCCATCTTGCGGGTCATCAGCTCCATGGCCTCGGCCCCCTTCTTGCTGCCCTCCCAGGCCTGGGTGGCAATTTCCACCACCGAGCCGGAGTGCTCGGAAATCTGCAAGGAGGACGCCGACAACTCCTCCATGGTCGAGGTAATCTCCGCCACCGAAGCCGACAGTTCGCTGGAAGTCGCCGACTGCCCTTCCACCGATTCCATGATGGTCGTGGCTCCCTCGTGGACTCCCTTGGCCGCCCTGGCGGTATCGGAGACCAGTTCCCGCAACTGGGTCAGCATGCTCTTCAGGGCAACGCCCAGCACATCCCGATCCGACATCGGCTGCGCGTGGACGGTCAGGTTTCCCAGGGAAATCTCGTTGGCGACACCCGCCGTCTCCGCCAGAGTGTGGCTGACGGCACGGATGGCGCGGGCCATGGCCCCGATTTCATCGCCCCGCTCGTCGCCATTGATTTCCATGGCCGTATCGCCCTGGCGCAGGCGGTCCATGGCGGCGCTCATGCCCCTCATCGAGGAACCAATCTCCCGCACCAGGATCGTCGCCAGAATACCGGTAACGCCGAGAATCAGCATCGCCACCGCCGAAGTGGCGATGAAGGTGGTCCGGGCCGCCACTTCCAGAGCCCGGGACTGGGCCTGAAGATCGGTGGAGAGGGTTTCCGCCACCTTGCTGAGAAGATCGATGCGGGCGGTGATGGTGTCGAACCAGGCTCCGACCTCGACACCGCCGGCGATCCCTCCGGGGTTGAATACACTGTCGTAGGCCACCTTGCGCATGCGGACCA
>JBKACM010000308.1:0-2700 GCA_046269335.1 Alphaproteobacteria bacterium
GAGGAGATGGTGCGGGCCATGGCGGCCAGCGGCTGCATCGCCGTCAGTATCGGCATGGAGAGCGGCAACCCCACGATCCTGAAACAGGTGCGCAAGCCGGGAACCCTCAGGAACTTCCTGGCCGCCGCCGAGGCTTTCCGCAAGGTGCCGGAAATTCACGCCCGAGTGTTCGTGATGATCGGGTTTCCGGGCGAAACGCTGGCGATGATCAACGATACCATCAACGTCTCCCGCGAGATGGACCTGGACTGGTCCAGCATCGCCATTCTCTACCCGTTACCCAATACGCCGATCTACGATTCTATGGTCGAGCAGGGGTTGGTTCAGGAACTGGGCAGCACCGAGGTCCGCTTCAATGCCGGCGGCTACGGCAAGCAGGATGAAATAGACCTGGGCCTCCGGCTGGCCTCGCAGGGGTTCGCGGAGGCGTTCTCTGCTATTCCCATGGACGCGGTACCGACCCAGAGCCAGTTGAGCGACATCTGGTTCTATATGAACTATCATCTCAACTTCCATCGTCTGTTCAGTGAAACGCGGGAAGTCAAGCTTCGTCAACAGCTTCTCAATCTTACGGCGCTCAGCGATGTGATTTCGCCAGAGCATGGATTTGCCCTGTATTTCACCGGCTACATCCAGCACAAGCTTACGGGCCACATCGACCCGGCGTTGCGGAATCGCCTGAAGACCAAACTGGAGCAATCCGCCTACTGGAGCGACCGTCTTCAGGCCTTCGGTCTGTCGGTGAACGATCTGGATACCCTTGATTTCCGGAACAAGCACATCCCCCGCCTGCTGCCGGGCCGCGTCCCGGAGGGTTCGTAAGCGTTGTCACCTCGCCGCCCGATCCAGAGCGGATACCACCTCCGCCTCGGTCAGCAGTTCCGGTAACGCCAGTCCCGCCGGCAATCCCGGCCCGTAGACGGCGTTGAAGGGAATGCCGTAGCGGCCGAAGCCGGCCAGATACGCGGCAATGGTGTCGTCCGGCCGGGTCCAGTCGGCACGCAGGGCGATGACGGAACCCTTCTCGATCCGCTTCGCCACCTCTCCCCGGCCCAATACCGCCAGCTTGTTGACCTGACAGGTCACGCACCACCGTGCCGTGACATCCACCAGCACCACGTGTCCCGCCTCCACCTCGCGCCGCAGTGTCGCGGGGTCGAAAGGTCGCCACGCCTGGTGCTGGGTTTCCGGGATGCTGGTCGCTCCCATCTGGACCAGGAGAATACTGCCGAGCCACACGGCGGTACCGACAAGGGCCGCGCCCAGGACCAGACGCAGGGAGGCCATCCATCGCCCTGGTTCAGGCAGCCACCTTGCCAGGCCGGGAGCGGCGGCAACCAGCAGGTACGGGGAGGCCATGCCGAGGCCAAGGGTGGTGAAGATCGCCACGATCTCTCCCGGTCCCCGTGCCAGGGCGAAGCCTATGGCGGTACCGAGAAACGGTGCCGAGCACGGCGTTGCCAGCAGGGTGGCGAAGGCTCCGGACAGGAAGTGGCCGCTCAAGGAATGTGCGTCTCCCGCTCCAAGTAGATCCGAAAGCCAATGTGGCAGGGAAATTTCAAACAGGCCCACCAGGTTGGCGGCGAACAGGAGCAGGATGAAGATCATCGTCGCCAGGAACAGCGGGTGCTGGAACTGTATCCCCCAGCCCACCGCCTGGCCGCCGGCCTTCAGGGCTATCGCCAGTACTGCCAGGGCCAGGAATGAGGCCAGGATACCCGCCGCCGAGGCAAGGAAGCCAGCCCGGACCTGTCGTCTCTGGGCTCCGCCGAGACCGACCACGCCCAGGAACTTCAGCGACAGAACCGGCAGGACACAGGGCATCAGGTTGAGAACGAACCCGCCCACCAGGGCGATGACCAGCATGGAGACCAGCGTTCCCCCTCCTTGCGGCGTCGTGGCGGCCGCGGTTCTGACCGTCAGCTCGGTTTCGGCGGCACGGGAACCGTCCACCAGGGTCACCGTCACCGTCGTGTCGGACAGGGGTTTCTCCGGCACGGTGGTTGCCGGCAATCGCAGCACGGCACGAAGGCCGCCGTCTTCCAGTCTGACTTCCGGGGCTCCGAAACCGTAGCCGGCTGGACTTTCCACGAACAGATCCGGCGACTGGAAGGGGATATCGGCCGTAGCTACCACTTCCAGCACCGGAGGTTGCGCTACTCCGTCCGTGGTCGCGGAGTTCAGGTGAAGGCCTCTCTGGTCGTCTTTCCCCGGAACATTGGCGGCGTAGCGTTCCAAAAGCGGTGTGAAGGCGGTCGGAGCCTGGGGGCCGCTGCCCAGAGCCAGGGCCAGATCCACATGCTGGGGGACGCAGATTTCCTTGCAGATCAGAAAATCCACCGCCGCCTTCAGGGACAGGGGACGACCTGGTGTTTTCAGGGTGACAAGGATGGGGAGGACGACTTCGTCTTCATAGCCGACGGTCTCGATGCTCTGAATGCTGAAACGACGTGGTGCCGGCCAGAGGATTTCGGCGGCGGCGAGATTGTCCGCTTCCCGCCATGTCACCGCCGGTGGGTATCCGGCATCGCCGGGGGAACGCCAGTAGACCTTCCAGTGGGGCTTCAGGGTGAACCACAGGCCCAGCCGAATCGAGTCCGACGATCCGACCGTGGCGCTGTCGGCGATCAGGCGGACATCGGCCTGCGCCGTCGGTACCACGGCGGAAGCCCCCGGCTTGGCCCTTGCCGACGACAACCC
>JBKACM010000309.1:0-2683 GCA_046269335.1 Alphaproteobacteria bacterium
GCTGTGATCCCGCCAAAATTTTCAATCGAGAGGGTCAGTGTCTCGTCCACGGTTCAGATCTCCATCAAAAGAGGTTGGGGGAGCTTCCCGGGAAGGGCGGTAGGCCTTCGATGCAGGCGATGGCGTTGATGCGGCTGTCCGCCGGCCTGGGAGCTGCCATCGCCCTGGGCAGGAACTGGCGGTCCAGCAGGGTTCGCACCGCGATTTCCAGCATCGGAGCCGTAGCCGCCCCCCGGCCGCTGGTGGTAGCGGCCATGACCACTTCGTTGACGTGGCGTTTCACCACCAGCATCGGTGTCGCGCCGTATCCGTTCCGCTCCATCAATGGGGCGGCCAGCAGCATGCCGGTACCGGGCGCGAGGATGCCTGTGCCGAAAGGAGCGTTCATCGTCAACTGGCAGGCCACCATGGAGCCATCGCGATCGGCAATGGCAAATCCGCTTACGGACGGAACGGCAGCCTTCTTTTCCCGTGAGGGGAGGGGACCAGGACGGGGGGCGGAAAGAACCTGCCGTATCCGGGAGGGGGCGATCCTGTCGGACCAGGGAAGAGCGGCCTCGCCGCCGTTGCCGGCCAGTGACGTCGACAGTGCCTCGGTTTCCGTCAGCAGACGCGCCCGGGCTTCCGGGGCCTCCTGGCTCTGGGTCAGATCGTCCGTGGTCAGCATCGCCCACATCAGACCGGCTCTGTCTCCTGCGGCCGGAGGTGGCGCAAAGTGTGCGGAGTCGTTGCCGAATGGAACCTCCAAGGTCGGCACCCAGCGCGGAGCGTAGTCGCGCAGAGCTTCCCGCGTCATCGAACCGCCGACACTGGCCACCGCCGCCGTCAACTCTCGGCTTGTCGTTCCGGCATACAGGTCTCCTGGTCCATGGACCCGCAAACGGGACAGGGTTCCCGCCAGATCAAGATGAACGATGGCATCCCCTTCCGCCAGCGGACCGCCGTCTGCCCGCTGGAAAATCCGCCGCGTCTGCGGATCGGCTTTCAGAACGGCTCCGGAGGTGGTGAGTTCGTAGGCCAGCGACCGGGAAACGCTGTCGCCGAAACGGGCCAGATGCTCGGCCGGAATCAACAGGCTCTCCCACCGCAGCCGCCCGTATTTGGCGTGCAGGGCGTACAGGCCCCGCGGCAGCCCGGGGACCGCGACCGGGTGCCTGACCGTTGCACCGGGAGGAGGGGGGGGCTGGGAACCCGGGTAGAACTCCAGGGCCTCGGTCCGCTTGGCATCGTGATCATGGATCACGCACACCCCGCCGCCCCCAAGACCACCGGCGGCCGGATTGGTGACGGTCATGGTGAAGGCCAGCGCCACCGCCGCGTCGGCCGCCGAGCCCCCCGCCGACAACACATCCCTGGCCACCAGGGCTGCGCGTGGCTCATCGGCGGTAACCGCGCCGGCAAAGCCCTGCACATGGCCAATGTTGCCGACCGCCGGTCGTTGCGGGTCCGTGCACCCGGACAGAAGTGTCAGGAGCGGGAGCAACAGGACGGCAAGAAAACCGCCATGGCCACGTTGACGTGTCGCCGTCGCGGGAATACCGTGCCCCGCAGGCGGGTCCCATCGGTTGAGGTGAATGCGCATGCGTTTCCTGATTGCTCTTGTGGCCACGATCGTCCTGTCGACCCTGCTCGTACCCGGCTCCCCGTCTCCGGCCGTGGCCGCGAATTCAGGTCAGCCGGTACAGATCCGGGATACGGAGATCGAAAATATCATCCGCATCTTCGGGACGCCACTCTTCCAGGCGGTCGGTTTCGCGCCCGACACCGTGCGCCTGCATCTGGTCGTAGACAAGTCCCTGAATGCCTTCGTGGCGGAGGGGTTGAATCTCTACCTGCACACCGGGCTTTTGATCCGCACCGAGACAGCGGACCAGCTCATTGGCGTCATGGCCCATGAAATCGGTCATATCACCGGGGGCCATCTGGTGCGGCGGGAACAGGACGTCGGCGTTTTCCAGATGGGATCGCTGCTGGCCACCGTTCTGGGAGCTGCTGCCGCCGTCGCCTCCGGACGGGGCGACGTGGGGGGAGCCGTGGCCATGGCCGGCAGTGACGCCGCCTTGAAAAGTTTCTTCAGTTACACCCGGAGCCAGGAATCGTCGGCGGATACGGCGGCCTTGAAAATGCTGGATCTCACCGGTCAGTCGGCCAGGGGTCTTTTGGATTTCTTTCTCATCCTGGGCGACCAGGAACTGCTGATGCCCAGGCAGCAGGACCCCTACGTGCGCACCCACCCGCTGACCCGTGACCGGGTCGAGTTCGTGCGCCATCACGTGGAAACCTCTTCCCATCCCGCTGAGCGATCCCATCCCGAATACGCCGAGATGCATCGGAGGATGCGGGCCAAGCTGATCGCTTTTCTGGAACCGACCAACCAGGCTCTGCTCCGCTACAAGGAGAACGACCAGGCTATCGATGCCCGCTATGTCCGCGCCATCGCATTCTACCGGCGGGCCGATCTCAACCGTGCCCTGCCTCTGATTGAGGGTCTGATTGCCGAGCGACCAGCCGACCCCTATTTCCTGGAACTGAAGGGTCAGATGCTGTTTGAGAACGGCCGTGGCCGGGAGGCGATCGAGCCCTACCGCCAGGCGGTGCGACGTCTGCCCGACAGTGGCTTGCTGCGGATTTCGCTGGGCCAGGTGCTGATCGAGCAGGAAGACCCCTCGTTGCTGAAGGAAGC
>JBKACM010000310.1:0-2672 GCA_046269335.1 Alphaproteobacteria bacterium
CGCAAGCCAAGGGGCCGGACGGCCCCGCCGGCGATTGAGGGCGTTGATCGGTCACGATCAACGCGGATTGGTATGATTTACCCTCGGGACCCGACGGAGGGCTTGCCGCAGGTGCCGGTGCCGGAGCACTGACAGCAACCCTCGCCGCTCCTGCCGAACATCCGCCGGGCACCGCGAAACAGGTAGACGCCACAGCCAAGCGCGGCCAGGGCCAGAACTCCGTAGTTCCATAGGGCATCCGCACTCATGGGAAAAAGATCCTTCCGATCTTGACGATGAGAAAAGCCAGAACCCAGGCCAGGGCAAACGAGAAAAAGACCGAAAAGACGGCCCATTTCAAACTCTGGGTTTCCCGCCAGATGGCCCCGACGGTGGACAGACAGGGGGCATAGAGCAACAGGAAGACCATGAAGGCGATGGCGACCAGGGGGGTCATCGCTCCGGCCAGCGCCGCCCGCAGACCCTGCGATTCCGCGTCCCTCGCCTGTACGAACAGGATGGCGTAACTGCCTACCACCGCTTCCTTGGCCATGAATCCGGTCAACACGGCAGTGGTATCCCGCCAGGCAAAGCCCAGGGGGGCTAGCACCGGCGTGAGGGAGATGCTGACGCGACCGAGATAGCTCTTCTCCAGACGCTCCTGCTTCTGCTGGGACTCCAGTTCCGCGATCGCCTGGTCGCGGGTGGCCGTGGCTTCCTGCTGGCTCAGGGCGGCGATCCTTGCGCCATAGTCCTGACTGAGTTCGACCTCCCTGGGGAATTCCTGTAGAAACCAGATGATGATCGACCCCACCAGAACGACGATGCCGACCTTCTGAAGGAAATTGATGCCCCGTTCCCCCATATGGAACAGCACGCCCCTTACCGAGGGCATCCGGTAGGGTGGCAGTTCCATGACGAAGGACTCGCTCTCCCCCTTCACCATGGTTTTGCCGAGCAGGATCGCAGCCCCCATGGCCACTAGAATGCTGGTCAGATAGAGACCGAACAGCACGGTTTCGGCCCAGTTGGGGAAAAAGGCCCCGGCGAACAGGATGAATACCGGCAGTCGCGCAGAACAGGACATGAACGGGGTTATCAGGACGGCGATCAACCGCCCCCGCTGGCTTTCGATGGTGCGTGCCGCCATGATCGCCGGGACATTGCAGTCGAAGCCCAGGACCAGGGGGATGAATGCCTTGCCATGCAGGCCGAAGGGATGCATCAGGCGGTCCATCAGGAACGCCGACCGCGCCAGATAGCCGGTTTCGCTGAACAGTGCCATGAAGAAGAACAGGATCACGATATTTGGCAGAAAGACGATGGTGCCTCCGACCCCGGCAATGACGCCGTTGATCAGCAGGTCATGGGCCAGACCCGGCGGCAGGACGGTATCCAGCGCGGCGGAGGCGTATTTGACCCCGGCGTCCAGCCAGTTCATGGGGTAGGTGCCCAGGCTGAAGGTCGCCTCGAACATCAGCCACAGCAGGGCAAGAAAGATCGGCATGCCGAACCACCGGTGCAGGATGATCCGGTCAACCCGTCGGGTGGCATCCTGGCGTTCGGCGTCGGAAATCACGAAGGTCCGGGTTTCGGCCAACAGGCCGTTGATGAAGCCGAACCGGCCGTCGGCCAGAAACGTCTCCGGGCCGTCCCCGTGGGTTCTGGTGAAGTCGTAACGCTCGCGCCGTACCAGCTCGATCAGATGGTCATGCTCACCCTCGCGGCGCAACATGTCGTCGTCGCCTTCCAGGAGCTTGATGGCCAGCCAGCGGGTTTCCCGGAGCGTGAGCGAGCCGGGATGCAGCTCCAGGAACAGGGACTGGACGCGCTCGATGGCCTGCTCCAGGTGATCGTCGTAGTGGACTGGTTTGGTCGAAAGCGGCCGGGGGTGCCGGCGCCGTTCCTTCACCACATCGACGACGGCGTCCAGAAGCTCGGGCAGCCCCTCGCCAGTGGTGGCAACGGTCTCGATGACCCGTCCTCCCAGCATGGAGCCGATCGATCGGGTGTCAAGTCTGACGCCCTTGCGGCGAGCCTCGTCGATCATATTCAGGGCATAGACGCGCGGCCGCCCCATCTCGATGAGCTGGGTGGTCAGAAACAGGCTGCGATCCAGATTGCCGGCGTCCAGGATATTGAGGATGACGTCGGGCTTCTCATCCTGGATAAAGTCGCGTCCGATGCACTCTTCCGGGGACTGCGAATTGAGCGAATAGATACCGGGCAGGTCGACCAGGCGGATCACGTGCCCCCGATGCCGGAACATCCGCGACTGGGCGGAGATGGTGACCCGGGGGTAGTTGGCGACATTGGCACGGGCACCGGTTAGTCGATTGAACAGCTTGCTCTTGCCGCAATTGGGATTGCCGACCAGGGCGACGGTGATGACCGGTTCATCGCCGATATCGTTATGGGGCGTTGGAACCGCCGCGTCGCCCGCGGACACCCCAACCCTGCCTGGGAGGAAACCGCCCGCCACCGCTGTCTGATCCATCAGGTGTGTTCCTGTCCGGGGTATCGCCGGATTCGCGCGCTGTCTGAAGACTTCGAGGAACGAACCCCGCTCACCCGGCCGTCAACACGACCTGCTGTGCGTCGCTGTTGCGCAGGGTAATCTGGTAGCCGAGCACCGTATAGGCCCGTGGATCCCCCAGCGGTGCCGTATAGTCCACGGCGATCTCGGTGCCCCG
>JBKACM010000030.1:0-15983 GCA_046269335.1 Alphaproteobacteria bacterium
CCGGTCAAACCCTTACCCGTCTTTGACCAGACTCCCTGATATAAATAACCGGTTCTGGCTAAACGGCTGGGAGCCACGCAGTCACACATATCGACTCCGGCTTGTACCATGGCTAGTAAATCCGATGGTTTGGTACCGATGACGATGGACAACATCGCCGACGGCTACGACGAAATCCTGCACATGCGGCACCAGTTATACCAGCAGTTCGCCGATACCGCACAGGTCGTACAGGCGACGGGGCCACAGGGCCTGCGCATGATTACGGTGCCCATTGAACGTATCCGCGGGGAGTATTCCTTCCGTTTCGTGGCGGGACGCGGCATGGCCCAGCGCGAGGTGCAACGGACGCAGCTTTTGAGTTATCTGACCATCGCGGCACAGAACCCGATGATCGCCATGCGCACCAATTTCGACAACCTCATCCACGACATCGTGGCCAGTTTCGACGCGCTGCCCGATCCCAGCCGGTATCTCCTCGGGAGTCCCGTGCAGTCGATTCCACAGGAGCAGGAGCTGCTCGTCATGTTGACGGGGGTGCCGATGCCCGTGAACACGAACGACGACCACATGCAGCATCTCCAGGTGCTGGCCCAGTTCGTGGAAAGTCCACAATGGGAAGAGTTGCCCGACGAATACAAGCAGTTGATCGAGGCGCACGGCAAGGAGCACATTCCCTTCGCACAGAATATGATGGCGGCCCAGATGGGGCCGGGCAATTCGGCGCAATCGGGGAGCCCGGATCGTCCCGGATTGCCCACCGGGGCCGCCACCGAAGGGGAGGCCATGAAGGCCATCCGGCGTGAGAACGCGCCGAAGGTGTACATGCAATGACGGAATTTTTAACCGCTCTCAGGGCGTGGGTGCCGATTCAGGTACAGGCCGCGTCGCATATATGCGAGAGCACAACCGCCACGGAGCGGGAGATCCATACGGCCCAGGGCGCGCTGAAGGTCTTGCGTGCCATGGAACGGGCGATCACCGACCCAGGGTATGAATTCGGAATCCTTTGGCCTCTGCGTGAGGAGGACGAAGGGGAGGAGCTTTGATGCCATCAGATCAACCCAACGCTCTGCGTCAGGAGCCGGGAGACGAGGTGACGAACATGATCCGCGACGGACTGAAGGGCGTTGATGACGCCAAGGCGGCCCGTGCAGCGGATGACGCCAACGCCCGCCAGGAGGAGGAATCCACGGCGGGGAAAGAAGAAAGTGAGGCCGAGGAAGAGCCTGCATCCGAACCGGAGACGCAGGATGTCGAGCACTTGCGGGAAGAGAACGCGCGCCTGAAAAAGCGCCTGGGAGACCAGGGGAACCAGGTCGGGACCATGCGGGACCAGCTCGCCGCTTTAGGCGAGATACTGGACCAGCGCATGGGGACTGCGGGCCAGCCCCGTCATCCGGCCGACCAGGTACGGGCGCGTCTCGCAGCGAAGTATGGAGAGGAGTTCACGAACGACATCCTGGGGGCCGTTCAGGCTGCCCAGGCCGATGTCCGTTCCAACATCCTGATCCAGTCGATGCGCGAGGAGTTTCCTGATTTCCGCGATTACGAGCCGACTATGGCCGAGATGCTCCAACGGGATGAATCTCTGGCCGAGGCCGTCAAGTCCAATCCGGCGCTTCTGCGCACGGTGTATATGGCGGCCCGCGGTTCGCGTCTCGATGTCGTCGTCAAGAAGGCGGAAGGCAAAGGCAAGGCCCTGGCCGATCAACACCGTACCGAAAAGGAGCGTGCTTTCGCCGAGACCCCGGCGGGAGTCCGCGGTGGCAAGGAGCCGCCGCCGGAACTCTCGACCAAGGAAAGGGGCGAGGTCATACTCCGCAACATCCTGGCGTCGCGTCAGGATGGAAGGTACTCAAGGGAGTAGTGTCAGATGCCTACTATGGTAACAGGGCAGACCACGTTCGATCACCCAAGTAATTACATCAAGATCGACGTGTTCGACCGGATCGCCACGTACGACCCGGAAGCTACACCGTTGCTCGCCCTGCTCACGAAACTGAATAAACAACGGTGTCACGATACCGTGGTCCGCTGGTTCGAGGACGAACTGGTGCCCCGCTGGGGGCTAACTTCGGCCACGACCCAAGCCGTTACGGCGTCGGGAACGATTGACATGGCCGCCGCGGCCGATGCCTCAGTGTTCGACACGGGTGGTGGCGCCGGGACGCTGGGGTACAACCCGGCCACCGGCGAGCAGTTCCTCGTCACGACCACGTCGTCCGCACAGTTGACGGCCTCGCGCGGGTGGGGCGATGTCAGCACGTCGGCGACGATAACTGTGAATTCGTCTCTGCTCTGCTTGGGCCGCCTCGGCGTGGAGTTCGCCCTGAGCGTCACGCCGCGGCTCACCCAACCGGCCGCCAAGACGAATGTGACGCAGATCTTCAAAGATCCGATCACGTTCTCGGGGTCGGAGATGGAGACGGACAAGTGGGTCACGAACGACCGGGAGTACAAGTTGAAGAAGCTCGGTCGGGATCACGCGGTCAACATCGAGCGAAGTCTCTGGCTGGCCTCGAAGAAGACCGCCTCAGACAACAGTTCGGTGCGCACGATGGACGGGATCATTCGTTTGGTAACGACGAATGTAACCAGTCTGACGCAGGCGCTCACCCAGGACGACCTGGACAGCACCCTGACGATGATGGCCCGTCATACCCAGGGGCAGAACCGGAACGTCTTCTTCTTCGGTTCAGGGAAGTTCGTGCAGGCGGTCAACAAGTTCGCCCGTTCGACGCTCCAGGTGACGCCCGCCAGGGACAGCGAGTTCGGATTCCGGTATGTCACCTATATCGGCCCGCACTTCGATGTCAAGCTGGTGTCGCACTGGCTGTTCGAGAACTCCGGCCTGACGACCGTGAACTACGCCTTGGAGCGTATGGCGTTCGCCATCAACCTGGACTTTGTGATGTACCGTCCTCTCGGGAAACGGGATACGGTATTGCGCATGAACGTCCAGGAGAACGACCGGGATGGAGAGAAGCACGAGTATCTCACGGAAGCCACCCTGCAATTCATGTTGCAGAAGGCCCACGCGAAGATCACTTCGAGCGCCAACTTCATCTAGGATGGGTCTGGGGGGCCGGACCTCCGGCTCCCCTCTTTTGAGAAGAGGAGTGGTATGGCTAGGTTGGAAGGTCCGGTGCGTGCCGTAGCGCACCAAGCTACGAACCTGATGCTCTCTTTGGAGTTGGAGAGCGGCAAGCGCGAATACGTGGAGTTCGCTGCCGGGTATGCGGAAATCAACGACTCCGACGTGCTCGCCGCCCTGCTCCAGTCGCCCTTGAGGGGGCCGCAAGTCCCGGCTCATTTCATGCTCTTGGGAAGCGACGAGCATCTGTATGGCCTCGTGGAGAAGGCCGAGGGTCCACGCACGGCGCCGGCGGCCGATGCGGGCCTGAAACCCTTCGCCACTATGGGGCTAGCAGACGCGATCCTCCAGGTGATGGCTAGGTCCAGGTCGCAGTGGTGGAGCAAGGCCCAGATATGGGAAATGGTCATGCTCGGCGGTTACGAAAGTCAATCGAAGAATCCGCTGGTGATGGTCCATCATGCACTGGGCGAACTCGTCAAGAAAGGCGTGGTCGAACGGTTCCAACGTGACTACCGAATCGTCCCCTAAGTACACGGTGTTGCTGGGTGTGCCCGCGTACCGCTACATCGAGGTCGCCACGGCCCGATTCATAGCCGAGACGTGCGCTTACGTGCCGCAACGGAGACCCGACATCCGCATCCTCGTAGACATGGTGGAGGAGTTCCCCGCCGCCGGCTGCCGGCATTGTTACGAGCAGGGCAAGGACTTCCAGGACGCGCGCAATCGGTTCGTCAAGAAGGCCCTGGATCTGGGGTGTACCCATCTGTGCATGATCGACGCCGACATGGATCGAGCCCTTGAGCAGCGGGACAGTTTTATGATGCTTGCAGGGCTGATTGACGCCGACCGCGATGTCATCGTACCGCTTTTCATTCGCAGGAGCCATCCGTACGATTTTCTCGCGCGCAGATACGATCCCGCGACCGGGAAACGAGAACCGATCACGCAGGCAGAAGCCGAGTCCGGCTCCGTCATCGACGGACTGGCGGAGACCGGCGGAGGGATGATGCTCATTCGACGCTCTGTCTTGGAGGCGCTGAAGTTCCCGTATTTCTGCTTCGAGTGGCACAACGGAGCGTACCTTCCCGAGGACGTAAACTTCTGCCGAAAGGCGAAGGCCAAGGGGTTCGGGGTGTCGTGCCACACGGCTTGGCATCTCGACCATCTCGGTCGTCATCGGTACAGCCCGAAGGTGGGGATGGCGATTGCCGCGAACAAACAACAGGCGCGGGACAAATGGGCGAACGGCGTCCTGGCGGACAGGCTGAAAAAGCTCAGAGAGGAATTTGCATGACATGGCCCTGACATTCGATGAGATCAAGCGCATCGTCTTCTCCTTCCAGAAGGCGCGAGACGCGAACGTGCAGGAGAGCACGGTCGAGGCGGCGATCTACTCCGCCATCGACCAGATCTGTCGCGTCCCGGAACTGCCAGGTACCCAGTGGGATTCACCTCCCATCAACACCGTTGCGGGCACTTACGCCTACAACTTCAACACCCAGGTGGCCAAGGTTCTCATGGTGGAAATCAAGGATTCGGATAACGTGAGAACCGAGCTGGCCTTCAAGTCGTGGGACGACATGAAGCGGCTCAGGCAGGGGTCCGAGGTGGATGACCCCGCTCTGCCGGTTTACTGGACGGTCTGGCAGGGACAGTTGGTCGTGTATCCGACGCCGGACAAGGCGTACACGCTATACGTGGCCGCGATGAAAAAGCCCTCAGGGCTCGATGTCATCCCCGAGGCGTATCGGGACGCGGTAGTGAACGGGGCGCTGGCGTTTTTCGCGCCGGAATACATCCCCGTGTTCGAGAAATCCAAACAGGAAGTCCAAGCCTACTGGGAGGACCAGGCCGTCGAGCAGCTCTCCTTCGAGGCGGACTCCGATGTCGAGGCGCACTATGACGTGCAGCGCAAGATTAACGTGGTTTAGCCTGGCCTGCATCTGTCTGGCCACGCCGGTTTTTGCACGGGACGGCGATTCGCTGGTGGCCGATCTGCGTATTCTGGTGGGCCAAACGGAGCCGTCCAATTCCAACTGGACCGATGCCCAGCTACTCCAGATTTTGAACATGGCGCAGGACAAAGTGAGCGCCAAGGGACGGGTGATCGAGAAGGACACCACGCTGGCAGGCGGCAGTCTGCGCTACGCGCGGCCGGAGGGTTTCATCACGCTCCGTGGAACGGCCTACCTGGTGCGCACGGGCATAGAAATCGTGCCGATCCCGCTTGTCAATGCAGACAGCATGGGTCGGACGCAGCTCCGCATGACCCGTCAAGCCTCCGGCACCGACAAGTTCGTCATCTACGAGGAGTCGGACGATATCGTGGTCTCCCCGCCGGTGTACGTGAGCGATTCGGTAAAGGTGGTGTATTACGCCAACGCACAGGGAATTACCGATACGGCGGAGTGCGATTACGAAGATGAGTGGGAGATGGTCCTGCTGTACGAAGCGAAAGTGATCGCCATGGAGAAGGTCCAGAACGGCACCTGGTACGATAAGGCGCTGGCTGAACGCGACAGGCTCCTGGCGCAGGTATACGCGCAGACGCGACTCCGGCCGCAACTCGTGAAACAACCATGAAGCAAAAAGCCCACCATTCGCGCTTCCTGAAGCTCCTGACAGGCATGGTGCTGTTCACGGGTATGTTGCCGACGGGACTTGGCAACGCGCAGCCGGATCGCGTCTCTATTACGATCTCGGATTGGGGCTCAGGGATGACGCCGGTGATGCCGCCTTACGCGAACAAGCCGGAGGCGGTCGTCATATCGCAGAACTTCTATTCGACCCAGCCGGGAGGAAGACAATTGCGGTCGGGTTACGTGGAGTTGGTGGACTCCACGAGTGCCAATCAGGCCGCGGGGAATTCTGGAGTGGACGCCATAGCCCCCTACGACCCCGGGGTCGGTGGGCGTCGCTTGATGTACGCCATTGGGGGCAAATGGCTGCTCGGGAACCTGGATACAACGGCCCAGAAGATGTCGAGTTCCGTCATCGTCCCCTATCTGTCCGGTCCGTCGGGGACCAAGTTGAAATGGGAAGGTGACAGTGCCTGGTATCCAGTCGCCGGTGCCCGGTTTCTTGAGCACCTCCAAGTCGGAGACACTCTTTCCTTCGGCCAAACGGTTCCCACAACGTACCAGCGCCGTATCCGGTGGATCATCGACAACAACAAGGTCAAATTCACGTCGGGCGGGCTCTCTTCCGACAGCGGCACGTATACGGTGAGGCGCCGGTATCACAACGACAGTGCGATTCAACCCTTCTATCTCCAGTACCGGGACGAGATGTTCACCGGAACCAAACGTGACCGGCCCCAGGTCATCTACCCAACGGCAACCAATACTTACGCCATCCGGCCGATGGCCGTCGCCGAATCGCTGTACATTGACGACATCCATTATCTCTTTGGTGATACGAGTTCGATGGTGGTCAGTCAGGACACTTCTTCGTATTCCAACACGCCATACATCTACACGATACAGGTCGTGGATCGTCGCAAATCCTGGCCCGTAGACATCTGGGCGACCGATGAAACAAGAGCGGGAGAATCCTTCTATTTCCGGTTTGGCTCGACTCCGACCGATACGCTCAGGGCCATGACATTCCGCATCCTGGGCAACACCGATACCAGCGTGTTTCTGGCGGCCATGTTCTTGGGGTCTTCGGATTTGAACAACAACTACGCCGACAGCAGCGGCAGACTATATGTCGATACCCTGGACTTCGACAGTGCGTTTATAGGTGGCATGGGATATGTCATGTCGGCCTGTGGAGGTCTCCGAACCGTGCATACGGGTTTATCGCCATTGAAGATGCACGGAGGCGGAGTAGTCTTTACGACCAACGATTCACTACATGCCGATTCCTTGATAGGAACGGGCGGGATCTACTTCGTCCACCCACTCACCGCCTTCTCGGTGAACCTCCGAAAGTTCTTCCGGTGGAGTTACAGTGTATCATACATCCACTGCGACGAGGACTGGCCGGTCCTCGACGAGGGATGTGACTGGGTTACCGAGGGGTCCGCGTGCTATACGAACACGGTAGGCCCCAATAAAGGGTCTTGGAAGCAGAGGGGCTATCGCTGTCCAGTATACGAGTATGGTAAGGGCGCATACAACGTCTGGGAGAACATCGACCAGTTCGTGTACTTCCCGATCATCGACATCACGAATAAACACGACACCATGCACATCAGGTCGTCGCTCAGTTACGACCCAGGACTGTCGTCTGTCTCTATCCCCGCGTGGGAAATCGTGCGCGCCGAATTCCCGATGTTTGAGGGGATGTTCCTGTTCCAAAGCAGGCTTTTCGGATGGGGCGATACGACTTCCCCTGGGACGCTCTCGCGGTCCAAGCCCGACGTACCAGGACAGACAGGCGTCCATGCGTGGTCGGGTCTCGATGACATTATTGTAGGGCAGAATCCCTCGGAGCAGATCGTGGCGGCGGCGGCCTATGACGATCAGGTCATTTTCGGGACTCCTAATTATGTCGTTTCGACGGGTGACGGTGTCACCTATTCCGAACTGTCAAGGAATATCGGCATGGTGAGCGCGCGCGGAGCTTACCCGCACAACAAGGAGGTGTACTTCGCCTCGGATGACGGAGTGTACAGCCTCCAGCGCCGGGACTATTCCGGGTACAGCATCTCGAAGATGTCCACGGCGCTCGACCCCGCGTTCAATCGCTGGGGGGCGACAGCTTTCGGTTCGCAGGTGGTCCCCTTCACGATCAACCGTAAGCTAATCGACCAGATGATTACCACATTCAATCCGCGCGACCAACACCTCTATCTGTTCTTCGCCGAAGGGACATCGACCTATAATAATCGTTGCGTCACGTATGACCTCAAATCGACGGGATGGGATGGATACTTCACGTTTGGAGCGGGTGCGGCCATTTCAACCCGGTTCCACGATACCACCCGCCTACTGATCGGCAGTCCCACGGGGCCGGTGGTCTACGCTTATGACTACAACTATTCCGACAACGGATCTGCCATCACGGGAGTGATTCAGGGCGCCAATTTCTTCGTCCAGGACGAGGCCGGATGGCCGATAGAAACCAAACTCGACCGGATTGCCTTTCTTGCACGTTCCACAGCCGCGGGCTTGGATACGGTCTTCCTGCTCGTGCAGGGGGAAAGAGTGACCGATACCTTCTGGTTGGAATACGATTCATCCGCTGTGGGTGATTCGACTAATGTGATGTATTCATCGAAGGACAACATCTCGACTTACTGGAAATACAAACTCTACGTCAAGGGAACGACATCCGGCGCGATATACCAACCGCATCGCCTGAGCATCGACTTGATACCTGTTCGGAGGGACGACTGATGGCTACGACTTTCATCGGAGAACTCAACAAGCTGATGGCGACCTATCGCCCGCCCGGAGGGTATGGCATCCAAAATCTCCCGGGCTTTCAGAACGCCCTTTCGCGTGCCAGTCAGTGGGGGGCGCGCGAGGCGACGGCGGCGGACGTGCAAGGCATGGAACGCCAGGGCATAGGGCGGGAGGTCTCGCGGGCATTTATCCCCGGACTCCGAAGATTCCAGGCATCGACGGAACTCCAACAGCAACTGATCGACCTGATGCAGCGACACTCCGAACTGGCGTTCGGCCAGCGTCAGGCAACGATGGGCCTGATGGCCCCTTACGCATGGCAGGAGGCCAACAAGCCCAGCGCGCTGGCCAAGTTCTTCGGGGGTGCCCTTGGGCTGCTGGGCAAGTTTGGATTGCCGGCGTTGACACCGAACCCGTTGGCCAAGGCGCTGGAAACGCTTCTGGCGAACTCGGGTGGAGGGGCAAGCTACGGTGGCGGATTCGGTTCAGCGGGTCTTGGCCTGGATACTTCCTACCTCGAACAACTGCGCGAGAGATACCTGGGAGGCCCATACGATGCCAACCGATCCTAACCTTGATGCAATCCTCCAGGGTTTGCTCGGAGGGGTCGATGTCGGCCTGGGGCAAATCCAAGAGCGAAAGTCGCCCGAGATGCTCTCGATGCTGTTGCGCGTGCGCAATGAGCAGGAAGAGATCAAGATGGCGAAGCAGCGTTTGAAGCTGCTTGAGGATACGAACAAGCTCCAAACCAAGGAGTACTGGAACACCCTCGCCACGGAGGAACAGAAACGCCGTCAGGCCGAAGAGGCCGACAGAGCCCAACGCAAGGCCCTGGAAAACATGAGAGCTAGGGGTCCGGTTGGGGAGCGGCTCGCCGACATGATTACGGCACAGGGCGGCGGCCAGATCTCGGGCCGCGCGATGGAGGAATACCTGGGCGTCAAACCCGAGGTTCCCGTGACTCCATTGCAGGCAAACTACGAGTTTGCCAAACGCAACGGATACCAGGGGTCCATCGAGGACTTCATCAGGATGTTCGAGGGCGAACCGGGTGGCCGCAGACCGACAAAAACGATGCAACAGCGGGCGCAGGAAATATACAGTGACTTGCTTGAGGCTGAGAGGAAGAAACAGGCCGGAGAATATGCAGGCCAGACCGTTACGCCACCCGCAAAGCTCCAGCGTCAGGCGAACATCCAGGCCATGCGCGAATTCGGCATCCCGCAGAGAATCGGAGCGGAGGTGCGTAAGCGAGTCAAGGAAGACATCACCATGCAGAAGCTGGAAAGGGTTGAAACGCTTTTAGGCCAAGGCAAGGATCTCGATGAACAGATAACGAATCTCCAAAATCAGGTGGCTCGCCTGCGGCGAGAACTCGCAGGAGGACCGGGTGCCCAAAGGCAGTGAGGCCGAGTTTCGGGCTTGGTATTCTGGCCACGCGAAAAAACTTGGACTGAGCCAGAACCCCGATGATCCGCTCCATTATTACGATTATCGAGCTGCATGGGCAGCCGGTGCGGCCCCAGATACGTCTGGTCATTGGCCATCGGAGTTCAAGCTCGCCGGACACCCCAATCTCATCGTCGCGGGTGTAGACACGCGAACGGGTGTCCCAGTTTCACAGCAAGTCGATGCATCGGGGCGGTCAGTATTGACGGCAGCCGATCTCCCAGTATTGGAAGCCCGCCTGGAGAAACTGAAACAACTTAAGGCGCTTCAGGAGGAATACGCCGGGCTGGAACGGCAACTCAAGGAGCGCGACCTGGCGGTAGCCGAAGGTCAACTGACAAGACTCCAGGGCATCAAGGGGGTCGCGGAATCCAAGGGGCCATGGGCCGGATCGTTCGCACGCTGGCCGCAAGTAATAGAGGACGTGAAGGGTTGGATCGAGGCCCCCGGCGCCCGTCCCGGTAGGGGCGTTGTGACGCCGGTCGTTGGCCCTGGAGGTCTAACGGTCGGCGTGGTGAGATTGCCCTCGATGGAAGATGCGCTAGGATTCGCAGAGAACGCAGCACGCACCACGGCCGGGGCACTTCTGTATCCGTTCCAGGCAGCCGAACGTCTCGGGGATCGCCTGGCAAGCACGCCCGCCGATCTGACGGATATGCTCGGACAGATCAACGAATGGACAACGCAGGAGTCCGTCGGGTTCGTCGATTTTATGACGCGCCAGATCCACGACCTGGTCCTCGCCACACATCCCGGCATGTGGGGCATGGCCATTGCCGGCGACGAATGGGCCAAGAAAGAGTTGGAGAAGGCCCAGCTCGAAATCTGGAACTCTGGTGGCCTTGGACCTCTACTTGCGGTCCTTGCGGCAAAGGGAGGTGCGCGGGCTGCCGTAGGTCTGCCCAAGCGCGTGCGAGCTGCAATGGGTAGGGCGGAAGTGAATCTCCGGGCCACCCTACCCGAGATCACGTCGAGCGTCTATCGACCGATGGACTTGGCGGCCTGGAGGTCCATTGAGTCGATACCACAGGAGGCGCTGCCTCCGAAGCCGGTCGGCGCGGCACCCACACCCAAGCCAAAGCTGATGGAACGCCTTGGGACGGCTACGCGCATTGACATGCTGGACTGGGCTCATCGCGTGAACCCGTCGATCCCGACAGCCAGGCTTGCGGCAATGACCCTGGACGAATTGCGGTTTGTCATTTCCGAAGGACGCACGGGTACCCGACCGAAAACGCCTTTGCCTGCGCCATCGGCGGCCTCCGAGGTTACGCAGATCAGCGACATCAATTCGAGGAAGATCGAACAACTGAAAGTCGTCCTTGAAAATCTCCACCGTAAATATGCCGGTGCCAGGGTTCAGGGCAAAACGTACAAGGCCGGTCTTTCTCCTGAAGAATATGCGCGCAAGGTCGATGAAATCCTTTTGCGGATCAAGGCGCTGGAAGAGGCGCCTCCGCCGTCAGAACCGATCCGCACCGTCGATCTACGTCAGATGCCAGAGCGCCTTGCAGAGGTTGTCAGGCGCTCCACGGTACTCCCCGAGCAGTTGCAGTTGGAGTACCAGCCGCAGGCGATATCTGGCCGGCAGTTGCCAGGCGGCGAGCCTATCGTGGGTGGCCGGGAGCAGGGGACTAGACTGCGCACCGTCACCCGCGGACCCCGTAAGGGTGAAACGGTTTTCGAGACGGTTGGCGTGAGCAAGGGGGCCATTGAGCTGCGGCCACAGGAACCTGGGGTCGATGCCATGCGCAGGGCCGCCCAGGCAACCAACGTCCAGAACGCCATAGACCTCAACAAACAGGAACTGAAATCGGAGGGCGAGGTCGTAACCCTTGGCGCCGGGCTCGGGCCAACGAAAGTGACGGTGTCACCAACGTACAGACCCGGACAGGGCCAGGCGGGCACGGCATTTGGCAAGGTCTGGAACGATTTGTCCGATATAGAGAAAAGAGCAATACACCCCGGATTAAAAGAGGCGCTGAAAGACAGATTCCAATTGTTCTGGAGGCTGAAGGAATCTCCGAATCGTGTGTTCTTCGCCGATGCGCGCGAGTGGTTGCGTCAGGTCATGTCCGCTCCGAGGATCGGCAAAGAGCAGGCGTTCGAGGCCCTTCAAAGCATTATCGGCCGCGACATCAGCCACGATCAATACGACATTGTGTCCCAGAGGATTTTTGCGGAAGACCTGGCGGAGTCGGCTGTCAGGGGAGAAACCCTGCCATTCAACCTTACGGCGGCCAATATAGCCGAGGCTTTGCCGGGCCTCGTTCGTCGTGTAGACGCCGATCCTGTGATGCGGGGGATGTACGCACGTCATCGCCGGGTGATGGACGCCATCAAACAGGATCTCATCGCCCGCGGGAAGCTGGACCCCGAAACGGCCAGGCAGTTCTACATCCACCATGACGTGATCGACTTTCTCCAGAAGCGTGGAACGGGGATAGGGGGGCCGGGCCTGAAGGCGGCCATACGGAAGTACACGAAGAAGCGGCATGGGAGTCTCCGTGCGATCAACATGGACTACCTCGATGTCCAGTATCGCAGCATGTCGAGGATATTCACGGACAACGTCATCGACGATCACCTGGGTCGTATCCTGATGGAGTACGAGCGTCGCGTCGTGGATGGTGAATATACCGGACCTATCAGTGAGTTCATCCCATCGCGGTATGGCATAGCCTTCTTCGCCAAGACACCCACCGACATGGCGATCCTCCCGAATATCGAGGCCGCGGTGGAGGCTTTCGCGGAAGGCACGGGCATGGACCCCGTCGTCGTGCGTCGTGCGCTCTTCTCTGCTCAAGAAGGCGCCCTCTATGGAGGACGCGGATCGCGCGGGTTCAAAGTGCCGGCGGAGTTGGCGTATGTGCTGGAGAACTTCCGGCAACAGAATATCTACATGCCCGAGCATATCGTTGTTCCAAAATGGAAAGCGTTCGTGCTCAATAAGAACCCCATACGTTACAATCGTCGCAACCTCATTGGAGACTTCGAGCGTGCCGTCAATGCGATCCCAGGACTCATGTCCCCGGCGGGACGAAAGGCCCTCGGCGATGCGTGGCATGACGTATGGGCCGACATCTACAATAAGCAACAGCGAAGACCGGAGGAGTTTAAGTCATTCCAGGACAGGGACGTGGTGTCTGGCGGAGAGATTGCCTACGAGGTGGGTGGCGTAAAAAAGCTGCCCACCTTCGCCCAGTGGGATACCAGGGGGACGATCAGGAAGAAGCTGAGCTGGGCGAACAAGGAGTTACGCGAATACACGGTCGCGCGCGAGAACTGGCTCCGTCTGGCCGTGGCCTATTACAATATGGATCGTGTGCGAGCCGGTAAGTCTATCGCATCAGGGATCTCGGATATTGGCGGAATATCCAACCCGATGGACGCCGTCGCCAAGGTCGCCCGCGAGAACCTGGGCGATTACGGAGCGTTCACCGCATGGGAGCAGAGGCATCTACGCAACAGGCTGGCGCCATTCTATTCGTGGCTGAAGATCAACACGACATTCTGGCCCCTTCTGGCCAAGCGACAGGGCCTGGGGGCGGCGGTCAAGGGCGGAGGACTTACAGGCAACGCCGTCAGGGGAGTGCGGGCGCTCGGCGTCGTCGCCAAGGCGACGGGCATCTACATGGCGGTCGATACATGGAACAACACCGTGATGAAAGAGCACGAGGATGCCCTCTCACAAGACCAGCGCAAGCGGTTCCACCTGCTCATCCCCATGGGGGCCGGTAAGGCAGAGATGCTCACCGACCCCACGGCCCTTTCTGACTTTTTTGAAATGGTCGGCGCCGAGGGTATCGGTACGAGTGTGGCCCAGTTGCTAAGGGGCCAGATCGGGATAAACGATTTCGTGAAGATGCGTGCCGATGAGTTGTGGCGGGCTCCGCTGCGCCGCGTGGTGAACGTATTGAGTCCCGCCACGAAGGTCGTACCCGAGACGTTCACGGGCGTGAGCATGTTCCCAGATCCATTCAAGCCCCGGCCGGTGGAGGGCAACATCGTGCAGAGGTTCATGCGGTCCGCGGGCGCCGGCGAATTCTCCTCGCTTGAGGAGTTTAAGCAGTACATGAAAGACTTCTCGCCTATCCAGGCGTCGAAAGGCGGGACCATCTTCCCTCCTACCTATGGGCCGGCGCCTGGCATCACGGGTATCCGCGATCTGGACCCGTCAAGGTCCGCCTTGGCGGACTCGTATGCAATCACCGGTAGGTTCCTCGGGGACATTGGATATGAGAAGGGCATCGGGGGCGGTGGTCCGAATACGAAGACCAACAGGCAGTTTTTCAATGCTCTCCTCGATGAGGACACCGCGCGGGCAGATGCCCTTCTCTCGAAGATCCAGGGTAAGTCGTTTGCGGCCTATCTAGATGCGAGAGATCCCATGAAGCAAGTGCCCAATGCCAAGCGCCGCGAGTTCTGGGAGAATCTCAGCCCCATAGAGCGTCAACAGATCCTGAGAGCCCAGGGCGTACTCGTAACCATTCGCAACCGCTGGCGGGAAAGAGTCGCCCGCCGTTAAGGAGGAGTGATGGAGACTGTCACAATCGACACGCTCTTGAAGTACTGGGGCGTGAACATGGTCGTGGTAGGGATCGTGGTGGCACTCGTTTTCGCCACAACGGCCATGCTCAAGAAGCAACTTAAGCTGGAGGGGACGGCCAACTTGATCGTTTCGGGCATCGCGTCGGTCGTCTGGACGCTCGCCCTTCTCATCGCCGTCCCAGGCGTCGGCGTAAAGGCCATCATCGCCACGGCGGCCATCTCCTTCATCGTGGCCTCGGGCGGATGGCAGGGATTCAAGGATGCCCTGGGCAAGGTCGGAGAGAAGGTGACAGGCTTCCAGCCCCTGTCAAACCCATCGAAGAGAGAGGATGTAAAGTGAAACAGGAACAACAGCCGGACGAGCCTCAGAAGTGGTACTACAAGTACTACTACTGGCTGCTCTTCGCGGGCGCCATCATAGTGATCTGGCTGGCTCTTGCCCTCTTCGTGAGACCCGCCAAGGCCGCAGGGATGGAATCCGGTGGCTCGTGGAGCCAGATCAGCCTCGGGGCCAACGTCTCGATCAAGCCCACCTTCACCTACTACCCGGTGTTCCGGGGGGAGTTCGGGATTGATCGCTTTCTCTTCGCAGGCACGGTCGGAGGGGTATTCGCCAGCGAACAGCCGGAGCAGGTGGTGGGGGTCGAGGGGGCCTTTCAGGTCTTCAAGTGCGCCATGCCCTTCGACAAGGAGAAGGACGGCCGGATCTACCTGTACCTCATGGGTGGCATTTCGTCCGAGCAGGGCACCTACCGGATCTCATTCGACGCCGGACAGTGGAGGGTAGGACCGAAGGCGTTCTTCGACCTGGACGCCCTGTCTCCCAAAACCAACACTGTCTCGCTCATGCTGGCGGTCCCCTTCATGGGGGCCGAGGTAGAGAATGGCTCTGGCACCTACAATGTGACATACCTGGCGGTCGAGGGTGCCATCGTGTTCAGGGTGCTGTGATGAGACTACCTGTCATCGGCGGGGTCGTCAAGGCGGTGAAGGGGCTGCTCGGAGGGGGCAGCCTCGTCACCGGCATAGAGTTTGACAACGAAGCAGAGCGCCGAATTGCCAAGGGTGTCTATCTATTCTGTTTGGCCTGTGGTGCTTACATGCTTTTGAAGGGACTTGCCCTTATTGTCGGAGCAATTACTGGTAATGGCAGATGAATGGGTATTAAGAATAATGATAGCGGTTGTTGGTTTGGGAATCGGGGCTTTCACTGCGGCATGGAAGATGCGCGGGGAAGCGGCCCAGACCACGGCCAATCATGCGGTGGTTTCGCAGAAGGTCCACCGCATCGAGGATGACATCATCGAGATCAAAGTCGAGATAAAGGACTTGAACCGGAAGTTGGACATGTTCGCCTTGATTGCCAAACAGAACGGACATCGGATGCCACCGGCGTAAGGAAGTAGAAGAAGAAAATGAAGAAGCTGTTACTTCTGTTCCCGTTGATCTTCCTGTGGGCCACTGCCTACGGGTTCGGTGTCAACGCCGGCAATCCAAACTTGCCCAGCAGCCCAAGGGCACCCCCGAAG
>JBKACM010000311.1:0-2672 GCA_046269335.1 Alphaproteobacteria bacterium
GAATAATCGATAGTTTCATTTTCAATAACTTCTTCAAATGACAAATTGCTATTGAAATATTCCAAACCCCCATTACCACCTCGCCGTCGCCCTCCCTGGAGGACGTCCGTACTCTGGTCCGGGGCGAGGCCTATCCCGAAGCCGCAGCGGCGGTGGCAAACCTTCGGTCCAGAAATCCTGCCGAGATGGGTCCATTGTTGCTGGATGGTTATCTCCGGCTCATGACCCGGGATTTCCATGGCGCGGCATCCCTTGCCAGGGAGGCCCTGGAGCGGGACGCTTGGTCGCCGGAGGCCGGTGTTCTTCTGGGACTGATCGCCAAGTGGAACGGAGACGGGGCGGAGGCGATCCGATGTTTCAGGCAGGTGATCTATTCCAGACCAGATTGCTGGCCGGCCCATTTCTATCTGGCGGACCTGATCCGTCCGGAAGATGACGCCAAGGCCAGACGTGAGTACGGGATCGCCCTGCGGCAGATGCGGGCCAACCCCGACCCGGATGGTGGTTTGCTGTTGCCGCTCAATCTGCCGCTGGCCGACATCCGCTTTCTGTGCGAGCGGCATGGTGGCCTGAAATCGGAGGGAGGCGGTCGTGGCGCTTGACATGAAACGCTTTCTTGCCCGCTTCGTGGACGAGGCCCGCGAACACCTTCAGCGGCTGGAAGAGGGGTTGACGGCCCTGGCGGGGAATCCCGCGGACAGGGCGGTTCTGGATGCCATCTTCCGCTCCGCCCATACCATCAAGGGCTCGTCGCGGATGATGAAGCTTACCTCCATCAACGAAACGGCCCACAAGCTTGAGGACATTCTGGGAGCCCTGCGCGAGGGAGGACTCGGCTACTCGGATGCCCTGGGGGAACTCTTGCGCCGGGGCATGGATGCCATCGCCGCCGATGTCGACCGCCTGGCCGAGGGGGGGCAACCGGCTCCCGCCGATCCGGACCTGTGCGCGGAGATGGCGCGGGTGGTCACGCCTCCCGAAGTGGCGGAAACAACACCGCCGGTGGAAGCGGCCCCAACCCAAACCCAAACTCCCCCCCCCCGCTCCGGCGGACCCGAAACTGAAGGCCCCGGACACGGTGCGCGTGCGCCTGGACAAGCTGGACGAGTTGATCCAGCTCATGGGCGAGGTGGTCTCCAGCCATGCCCGTCTGCGGGAGCGTCTGATCGATGTCCGCAAGGTCCAGCGGACGCTTCGCGGCGGGGACGATGGCACGGTTTCCCGCCTGGAGACCTTCATCCGCGATTTCAAGGACGATGTCCTGAACCAGGAACGGCTGATGGGAGCCCTGCACGACAAGGCTCTGCTCATGCGGATGCTTCCCTTGTCCGTGGTCCTGGATGGAGCCCCCCGCATGGTGAGGGATCTGGCCCGGTCCATGGACCGTGAGGTGACCTGTACCACCAGCGGCACGGAAATCGAGCTGGACCGGCAACTGATAGACCGCCTGAGCGAGCCTCTGGTTCATCTGCTGCGCAATGCCGTGGACCATGGCATCGAGACACCGGCCGGGCGGCTGAAAGCCGGCAAGCCCAGAAGCGGCAACGTTCGTATCACCGCGCGGCAGGACGGTGGTGTGGTGGTCATCGACATCGCGGACGATGGTGGCGGGCTGCCCATCGAGGCCATCCGCAAAAAGGCGGTGCGCAAAGGACTGGCCACCGCCGAGCAGGCGGAGAACCTGTCGGAGACGGAAATCCTCAACTTCATCTTTCTTCCCGGATTCAGTACCAACGCGATCGTCACCGACGTTTCGGGTCGGGGGGTTGGCATGGATGTGGTCAGGCGCTGCGTCGTCGACGACCTACAGGGAGCCATCGCCATCGAGACACGAGCCGGGGCCGGCACCACCTTTTCCCTGCGCCTGCCGGTATCGCTGGCGGTGATGCGGGTCCTGATGGTGGAAGCGGGCGGGGAAACGTTCGGTTTCACCGCCCAGCATGTGGTCCATCTGCTCCGTCTACCGAAGACCCAGCTTCTGACGGTGGCCGAGCGCCACGCCGTGGTCCTCCACAACGAACTCGTTCCCGTGGTGCCTCTGGCCGATCTGCTGGCCCTGCCCGGTATCTCCCGGAGCGATGAAGGGGATCTGTTGCTGGTGGTCATCCGGCGCGGAGCCGAAAAACTGGCCCTGCGGGTCGACGAATTGACCGACGAACGGGACATGGTGATCAAGCCGTTGCCGGAGCATCTCAGCCATATCGCGCTGGTATCGGGCATGGTGATAACCGGCCGTAATGCTCTGGTAAGCCTCCTGCACGCTCCAGCCCTGATCGATGCCGCCCGGCGCAAAACCCGCTCCGGAGAGGCGCGCGTCGATGGCACCGAGGCCAGAAAGGCGTTCCGGGTACTGATCGTCGACGACTCGCTCAATACCCGCGAAATCGAAAAGGACGTCCTGGAGGCGCACGGGTACCAGGTAACCCTGGCCGAGGATGGTGTCGATGGCCTGATGAAGGCCACGAGCGAAACCTTTGATGCTGTTCTGACCGACGTGGAAATGCCCAACATGGACGGTTTCACGTTGACCACCTCCCTGCGTCAGGAAGATCGCTATCGGGACACGCCCATCATCATCATCACCTCCCGGGCCAAGGAGGAGGACAAGCGTCGAGGAATCCAGGTTGGAGCCGATGCCTACATCGTCAAGGGTGATTTTGAGCAGAACACCC
>JBKACM010000312.1:0-2661 GCA_046269335.1 Alphaproteobacteria bacterium
CTGCCCTGGATTGCTTCGCTGCGCTCGCAATGACGAGATGGGGGAGCGATAGCTTCCCTTTGGCCTGGGTGGATGTGAATAGTTACAGCAGTGCACCCAGTCTGGCGAGAAGATCCTCGCCATGAACCGGTTTCTGCATGTAACCGCACGCCCCCCCGCCGTCATTGCTGTGATGCATCGTTTCCGGTCGCCTCGCGATGGGGGGGCCGCCAGGGCGGCATGCTCCAATCGCTCGGACACCTGACGTAAAACTTTAGTTAGATAAGGGCGGCAGGACCACTGGCAAGATGTGACCACCCCTGACCGGGGCGGCCGAGAAAATCCGACGAACCGTGACGGTGTCGTGATGGTGTGGGGAGTTACCCGACGTCCAGGGAGTCCGTGAAAGCATACCCCAGGGCATGGATCGCCCGAATGGGAAGCGACTGGCCGACGGCCGCTTCAATTTTGCGCCGCAGCCGACGCAACAGGGCATCGAGATTGCGGGGATCGTAGGTCTTCGGATTGGCGCTCACCGCCTCGACCAACTGGATGCGACTTATCTTGTGCCCCGGCGCGTCGGCCAGTGCCTTGAGGAAATGGTATTCACCCGCGCTCACCTTGATGCCTTTCGTAGCGCCGGGAGGATACAATTCCCAGGTCAGCCGATTGAGCCGCCAGCGTGCCTCGCCGCTCTCCGCCGCCGGTTGGCTTTCCACCATGGCCGGCGGACGAACACGTCTGAGAACGCTGTCCACGATGGCAGCCAGTTCACCGAACTGGAACGGCTTCACCACGTAGGCATCAGCCCCCAGGCGCAACCCGGAAACACGATCGGCCAGGCGATCCCGACCGGTCAGCATGACGATGGCAAGACCGGGATATTTGCGCCGCATCTCGATGGTCAGAACGAGACCGTCCTCGTCGGGTAGGCCGAGGTCGAGTAGAACCAGATCCACCTGCTCATCCGTCATAACCTGCCGCAAGCTTCCGGCGTCGCCAACTCCGCGAACGCCATGGCCCTCTTCGGTCAGATAGTCGACGAGCGTGCCGCGCAGCACCTCGTCATCCTCAACCACCATGATGGATGCCATGCCCCCCCCTTTCCCAGATCTTTGTAGCGCGAGACCTCTGGACGGGCAATCCCGGCGATCATGCGCAACGTCGGATCTTGCCTGAAATGAGGCATTATGTGACCATGAAATAATGGGATTGGTCGAGAATAGGCGCGTTGGCACCACCCGGCCGACGCTTAACGGGGATCGGCAACCTAAAGGCCATCAGTCAAATGTCTGGCAGTTTCATCGATATTCGCACTGCACTTATATTTTTGTCAGTCGGAAACCTGGCCGCCGTCGCCATCATGCTGTCGTACAAGGACTTTTCGCGCGGCAACCGACGTTACGCGCAGTTTCTGCTGGCGACGCTAGCGCAGATGGCCGCCTATGTCCTGCTATATCTGCGGGATCTGATCCCGATATTTTTTTCCGGTTTCCTCGCCAACTCTCTGTTGTATTTCTCCTTTGCGTTCCAGGGGGCGGCGGTCATCGGACCGGAGGGAATGACGCGGCATAAGAATGGCCTTCTGGTGGCCATGGCCACCAGCGGCGCCATCGCCTATGCTCAATTCGGAGACACGCCCAGTCAGCGTGTGATCGTCACCTCAACCACGCTCTTTGCCATTTGTGCCACCCTGACCGTCACGATGCTCGCGAGTGCCGGCGATTCCAGGCTGCGGAGGGCGCTTGGTCTCATCTACGGCATCATCACCATGGCGGCGGGTGCCCGCAGTGTCGGTGCCCTCGTCAATCCCGATCAATTCAGCATATTTTCCGGCAATGTTCTGACGGCTTTGATCTATCTGGCCGTATTCCTGCTCCTGTTGCTGGGAAGCAGCGGCTATCCGCTTCTGCTCAAGGAACAGGATGATCGCCGTCTCGAGGCAACTCTCGGGGAACTGGTCAAGGCGAACAGGGCGGCCGAGGCCGCAAGCCAGGCCAAGGCCGAGTTCCTGGCCAACATGAGCCACGAAATCCGAACGCCGATGAACGCCATTATTGGGCTGACCCATCTGGCCCTGGGCTCGTGCCAGGATGCAAAACAGATTGATTATCTGACAAAAATCTCGACATCAGCCACCGTCCTGCTCGGCAGCATCAATGACGTCCTCGATTTTTCCAAGATCGAAGCTGGCCAACTGGAACTGGAGACGGTGGCATTCAGCCTGGCGACGGTGCTGGAGAACATTGCCAACGTGGCCTCCGTGCTTGCCGCCGAAAAGGGTCTCGGCCTCCGGTTTGATGTGGCGCCTGACGTTCCCGACCGCCTGCTTGGCGATCCGGTGCGGCTGGGTCGGGTGTGTGCTGGGCATGTCTGCCAGCTTGGGAGTGAAAGTCTTCTATCCAGCCTGATGGGGCGAAGGATTAGCGAAGCGCAAGGGTATGAACCTCCCGCGAGGGGGGACCTGAAAGAAGTGTGGAGCAAAACCGCGACCTGACGAACAGAAACCGGATACGAGGCCGGGCGGCCCGGACGAGCGAGCACCTGATCGCGAAGTCCACTCCATCAAAGGGGCCGTCTGGTAAATCCGGCAGGTGCGCGGGGAAGGCGGGCAGACTTACCCCAGGAGGTCTGTCCACCCGACCGGATTACGGTCTGGGGAAGCCGCAAGGCGACCCGATC
>JBKACM010000313.1:0-2657 GCA_046269335.1 Alphaproteobacteria bacterium
GGACTTGTGGGTCACCTCCGCCGGTGAGAGATAGGGGCCCACGGCGGTCATGACATCCTTCGGCAGGTCGATCAGCACCGGCCCCGGACGGCCGGTACGCGCCACGTAGAACGCCTCGTGAATCACGCGGGAAAGATTATTGACGTTCTTTATCAGATAATTGTGTTTCGTGCAGGAGCGCGTGATGCCGGTGGTATCCGCTTCCTGGAAGGCATCGTTGCCGATCAGGTGAGTCGGCACCTGTCCGGTGATACAGACCAGGGGGACGCTGTCCAACAGGGCGTCGGTCAGACCGGTGACGGTGTTGGTGGCCCCGGGGCCGGAGGTCACCAGGACCACGCCGACCCGGCCGGTGGAACGGGCGTACCCCTCGGCGGCATGCACCGCGCCCTGTTCGTGACGCACCAGGATGTGCCGCAGACGGTTCTGCTTGAACAGGTCGTCATACAGAGGCAACACGGCTCCCCCCGGATACCCGAAGATCACCTCCACGCCTTGATCCGCGAGGGCCTTGAGGAGCAACTGCGTTCCGGTCATAAGCTCGTTCGTCATGGCCGTTTCCTGTCGGTTGTGCGCGCCGCCGCCCCGGATGGAGACCAGGGTAGACCAGGGAAAAGCGGGGATTCCGCGCCGTGTCGGCAAAACCTGCGAAGTTTGGAACGTAGTGTGTCAGGAATTCCCGGTCAATAGGGACCGCCTGATGACGGTGAAGATTTCAGGCAATAAAGCCTCGGAATATTGCGCCTCGAAAGTGACGGCCGAGGGAAGCTGGTGACGGAACCAGGTGCATTGACGTTTGGCATAGTGGCGAGTGGAGGCCTGGGCCAGGGTAACAGCGTGCTCCAGCGTAATCTCGCCCCTCAGATGGCGAGCCAGCTCCGGGACCGCCAGGGATTTCAGAATCGGCAGGGTCGGGGTCAGATCCCGATGCATCAGACGACGGACCTCCTCAAGGGCTCCATCCTCGACCATGCGTGACAGCCGATGATCACAGGCGGCATACAGGTCGGATCGGGGCGGCATCAGGAGCAGGACCAGGGAGGGTTCGGCAACCCTGGCGGCGGGGCCGGAGGGTGTTTCTCTTTGCCATTGGGCAAGGGAACGACCGGTTGCCTCCAGCACTTCCCAGGCCCGGACCAGCCGTTGCGGGTCGGTGGGTCGCAGTCTGGCCGCCATTTCCGGATCCCGCGCAGCCAGGCGCTGGTGAAAAGCCTCGGGCCCCAGTTCCTCCATCATGGCCCGTGCCGCCGTCCGCACCGGAGCCGGCACCTCGGCCACCGGAGCCAATCCATGCAGCAGCGCCCGCAGATACAGTCCGCTCCCCCCCACCAGCAGAGGAAGCCGTCCCTGGGCCAGGGTCTGGGCCACCGCCTGCCGCGCCTGTTCCAGCCACCATGCCGCCGATCCGATCTCGGCGGCATCAAGCACGCCATAGAGGCGGTGCGGGACCAGGGCCAGGGCCGCTTCGTCGGGACGCGCGGTCAGAACGCGCAGGTCCCGGTAGACCTGCATGCTGTCGGCATTGATGATGACGGCGTCAAAAGCCTGGGCAACGGCCAGGGCCAGGGCGGACTTGCCGCCGGCCGTCGGGCCAGCGATGACCAGCATGGGCATGCGCCGGACAACCCCCGCAAGATTACGCGGTCTCCGGCCGCATGCGGATGGTCACCGAACGCCGGTGGGCATCAAGCCCCTCAGCCTCGGCGAGGATGACCGCCGCCGGTCCGACAAGCCGCAGGGATTCCGGATCGCAGGCCAGCACGGTGGTACGCTTCATAAAGCTCAGCACCGACAGGCCGGAAGCGAAACGGGCGGTCCGCCCGGTCGGCAGTACGTGATTGGGACCGCCGACATAGTCGCCGATGGCCTCCGGCGTGTATCGACCCAGGAACATGGCACCGGCATTGCGGATTTTGGCCGCGAAAGCACCGGGATGGTCCAGGGCCACCTCCAGATGCTCCGGAGCGATGCGGTCGATCAACGGGATCGCCTGATCCAGGGTTTCCACCAGAATGACCGCGCCGTGCTTCTCCCAACTTTCAGCGGCGATGGCGGCGCGCGGCAGATCCCTGAGCTGCTCCGCCACCGCCGCCACCACCTGTTCGGCAAAGGCGGCATCGTCGGTAATCAGAATCGACTGCGCGGCGGCATCGTGCTCCGCCTGGGCCAGAAGATCGGCAGCAACCCACGAAGGGTCATTGGCGTTGTCAGCCACGACCAGAACCTCGGACGGGCCGGCAACGGCGTCGATGCCGACCGTGCCGAACACCTGACGCTTCGCCGCCGCCACGTAGACGTTACCCGGTCCGACAATCACGTCCACCGGAGCGATGGTTCCGGTGCCATAGGCCAGGGCCGCGATGGCCTGGGCTCCGCCGATACGGTAGATCTCGTCCACGCCGGCGATGCGAGCCGCCGCCAGCACCAGCGGATTGATCACGCCGTCGGGGGCCGGCACCGTCATGGCCACCCTCGGCACTCCCGCCACCTTGGCCGGAATGGCTACCAAAGTACTTGGCATCCCAATCCATAAAATATCTCTTATAAAGAGATAAACATGCATTTGGATTCCCGCCATAGTACTTTAGATTGCCCCAGAAATACTTACTTAATAAGGAAAGTCTAGTTTCTGAGTCCATGTTTTCTGGATCCTCTAT
>JBKACM010000314.1:0-2642 GCA_046269335.1 Alphaproteobacteria bacterium
GCTGGCATCATGGGGCAGCTTCTCCTGGTGCTCCGCCCCTTCGCGCGGGAGGTCGAGGCTCCGCGCGATGTCGGGTATACCTCCGACCTGGAGGTGGCGCATGCGCTGAAGGAGGCTTTCGACACCAGCCGCGGTGGCGAGGCCGCCGCCAACCGCCGTAACTCGCGCGGTATGGCGGTGGTGAAGATCTACCACGGCGGCAAGATGGAAACCGAAACATTTCAAGGCGGCCGATGACTGTGTTCCGTTGTATCGACGAACCGAAGGGACAGAAGACACGTGACCTGCTGACGGCCATGATGGCGCTGGCGGTGTTGGTCGTGGTCATCTGCTTTTCCGGGTACGCCCAGGCGCGGAGCGATACCCCGCTTCCGTCTCTGCCGCTGTCGAAGCCGGTGGCCATGCCGGCGGTGGAGGTGGCGGACCCGGCGGTTCTGACCGATGTGGCGGATGGGCAGGTGATCAAGATTCCGGTGAATCAGTCCCGGGTGATCGAGCTTTCCGAGTCGGTGCGCGACGTGGTGGTGTCCAACGCCGAAATCGCCGACGTGATGGTCAGACGACCGAAGCAGGTTTTCATTCTGGCCAAGGCGGTGGGACAGACCAACGTCTTCCTGATGGACGGTGATGGCGACGTATTGCGCCGTCTGGAGATCCGCTCCCACGTCGATGTCGATACCCTGGGGGCGACCCTGACCGGATTGATGCCCGAGGAGCGGATCAAGGTGGCCTCGGTGGGTGGTGCCGTGTTCCTGTCCGGAAATGTCCGCTCCCAGTCCGCTGCCGCCAACGCCCAGTCGGTGGCCAGGCGCTTCGTCACCAAGGACGAGGAGATCGTCAATCTGCTGAAAATCTCCGACGAACAGCAGGTTCTGTTGCGGGTGAGGGTGGCCGAGGTTCAGAAGTCGGCCATGAAGGAACTTGGCATTTTCCCGACCATCCCCAACCACAACACCAACTATGCGACCAACGTGGCCCCCCTCAACGCCACGGGCTCCAGCATTTTCAATACCTTCAATTCCACCATGGGGGCCGGCATGAATTCGTTCAGTCCGCCGACCTACTTCGGCCAGATTTTCATGCCGTTCGCCTTCGGCAACAAGGGACCGGACTTCACCCTGATGATCGATGCGCTGGAACAGCACGGGCTGATTTCCACCCTGGCCGAACCCAACCTGACGTCCATTTCCGGAGAGACGGCGAAGATGCTGGCCGGTGGCGAATTCCCGGTACCGACCTCCAGCAGCAACGGTTCCATCGGCATCGAGTTCAAGCCGTTCGGCGTGGCCCTGGGCTTTACGCCCATCGTGGTGGCTCCGGGGCGGATCAGTCTCAAGATGTCCAGCGAGGTCAGCGCCATCGACCCCAGCGTCACCGTCGCGATCCAGGGCACGCAGATTCACGGCCTGAAGGTCCGGCGGGCCGATACTTCGGTGGAACTGGCCAGCGGGGCCAGCCTGATGATCGCCGGCATGTTGCAGAACGACATGACCGAAGCTTTGAACGGCATGCCTGGCATCATGGATATTCCGATTCTGGGGGCCCTGTTCCGCTCCTCGTCATTCCAGCGGCGGGAGTCGGAACTGGTCATCATGGTGACCGCCTACGTGGTACAGCCCCAGGACAACAACCGGCTGGCGTTGCCGACCGACGGCATGGTGCCGGCCTCGGATCTGGAGTTGTACCTTCTGGGACGTCTGTTCCATGTCTATGCCGGTGGCGGACCGCCACCGGCCGAGTCCGTGCAGGGACCGATCGGGTATATCATGCAGTAACCTTCCGGAGGAGAAACGGCGGTGAGGAAAGATGGCAGGCGGGATCGCCACCGCCGCAAGATCGGGATGGCGGCGCTGGTCGCGGTGGTGCTGGGAGGGGTTGTCGGCTGCGCCGAGGACGTCTCGCCAGAATTCCAGGATTATCGTGTCCGCAACCAGAACGTCGTCGAGCGGCGGCCGGTCACCCTGATGGTCACTCTGCCCCGTCCGGACCAGCCACCGCCAACGGTAGCGACGGCGGATGCCAGGCTGGGTCCGTTCGTCGATTCCTACCGTACCCTGGGCGAGGGACCGGTGGAAATCACCGTCGCCGGCGATGCCCTGGGGCGCAGCGCAGCCTTGACCATCGGACGGCTGCTGGGCGAACTCGGACTGCGGCCCGACCAGATGTCGGTTCAGACGACCACGCCGGCCCCTGCCGGCCCCCTGACCAAGCCACTGTTGCCGGTGACTCCGGGAGCCGAAAAGATCGGCGAGATGGTGTTGCTGAGCTATACCCGCTACGTCGTACAGGTTCCGGAGTGCGGCAACTGGGGCGAGGATATGGTGTTCCGGCCAGAGAATACTCCGGTCGGCAATTTCGGCTGCGCCACCCAACGCAACATCGGCCTGATGGTGCAAAATCCCAGGGACCTGATACGGATGCGGGATGCCCCGGCAGCCGGCGATGCGGCCAGGGCCCAGGACGTGATGTCCAAGTACCGGACCGGCAAGGATACCATTTGGGACACCAAGGTCGGCTCGACGATCAGCGGTGTCGGCACGAAGTAGGGAACGGAGAGATGTAATGCCAGACCGAGATGAGCTTGACTCATCACGGTCTGGGAATGGCGCATTGAGCGCCCGCGCGATCGTTCGCGCGCAAGC
>JBKACM010000315.1:0-2611 GCA_046269335.1 Alphaproteobacteria bacterium
ACCAGCGCCAGGGCAATGAGATGACAGACGGCATGGACCTGGAGGGGAGCGTCGTCGGCCAGGGCGGAAAGCCTCGGCATGCTTCCCTTGCTGGCATTCATGGCGGCAAGAAAGGGGATGATCCTTTGCAGGATGCCCACGAGAAAGGTCAACAGCCAGCCGAACAGGGTCAGAAACACGAACAGGGTCAACAGGCGGTCCACATCCGGAAAAATCGCGGCCCCAGCCCCGGTCAGCAGAGCCAAGGGCAACAGTCCCCAGGAGGCTCTTACCAGAACGAAGGACAGCCCCAGGTTCTTGCGCATACCGGATTTCAGGCAGATTCTCATGGCCCTGAGATAGATCCCGACAACCCCGAGACCCACGGCCGTGGCGGCCAGCAACAGCCCGGGCCAACCCAGAAGAGCCCCGGATGCCGCGAGCCCCAGCGCCGTCGCGGTCAGCCAGACTTCCCACCGGGAGGTCGGGGGCGAGGCGGACAGGGCGAACATGGGGACCAGGATGTGGCTGTAGCCAAGGACGAGACAGCCCATGAAGCCGAACGCCGCCAGCAGGAAATGGGTCAGAGCCACCGCCGGATGATCGGGCAGGAGACCCAGCCCGAAGTCCGCCACGGCCAGAAGCCCCAACGTCACCACCAGGGCCAGGGACAGCAGTGATAACCGGACATAGGCCTGTAGTGTCGGCAGGATATGGTCGGCCCTTCGCAGGATCTCGACCACCAGTCCGCCAAAGATCGCAAGCCCCAGGAAAACAAGTCCCCCACCGACGGCCATGAGCAATACCAGCCCCTGGTGAAATCCCGCCAGCAGAACCACGACCCCCGGAAGATACATCCAGGAAACGACACGGGCCAGGCGGACCGAGGCCAGGGGCTGCCCCGTTGCCACCGGCAGAATCTGCAAGGAGGCACCAATCACGGTGGTGGTGAAAACACCCAGGGTCAGAGCGTGGATCGCGGTCAGCAGGGAGCCTGCCCCTCCCCGAAACCCGGCCATCGGTTCGGCCGACATTGCCAGAAGACCCCATGCCGCCACATGGAAGATCACCGCCGCCACGAAAAAGCGATACGGCACCCAGAAAGGCAGTAGGCGCGCCCCCGCCCCCGACAGCATGCTGACAAGGTGACTCATGACCGGCCGTGTCCCTCCGGCAAAGGAAAGATTCGCAATCGCACGCCCCCGGGCAGAATTTCCAGGACTTCCCACGACCAGTTCCGTGCTTCCAGTTCCGGATACAGCGGCAACGGTTCATGGGGCAGAAGAACGGTCAGTGCTCCGCTCCCGGGCCCGGATTCCACGTGGCGCAGAAGGATCACCATCGGCTCCGGCGGCTGCATGCCGCGCAAATCGATGCCTCCATCCACGTTCCCGCCTCTCGCCAGAGGGGTTTGATGCAATTTGGTCTCATCAGTGACTCTATTGCAGCCTGCGGACATTGCTCGAATTTTCAACTCAGCATTCCTCATTCAAGGCTAGAACAAAATCTTTTTCGTTGTATTGACGGTTATCAAGGAAAGCATCTGTTTTTCCCTTTCCCGCTCCCATTTTCACGGCCTCGTCCCGGAAGGGATTGTGCCACCGGCTGGAAAGCACTAGTTTGCCCGCCCGACAGAGCGGACGACCCCGGCAACGTAGCAGAGACCACGTGGATGGCCAGCGAGCCGACCAGCGCACCGACCAAAGGACAGGATACGGGCAAGGGGCAGGACGCCGGCAAGGGACAGGCCCCGGTCGAGGCCGCGCCCAAACCCGCCCCGGCTCCGGTTCGAAACAGGAGCGGCGGCGTCGCGCTCAAGGAGCGTTACCACATCTATCCCAACAGTCCCCTGGTGGCTCTGGACATGCCGTCCGCCCGCGCCTACGCCGTCGAGGACAAGAAGTCAAACGATCAGCTGTACGCTCTGATATGTCAACCGGACATGCCGGTCCGTATCAACGAGATGCGCAGCCTGCGCGGGGTGAAGGCCACGGGCCTCTTGCCGCTGATCGAGTTCGGGCCGATAACATGGCCGGAAACCGGGAAGACCCACATGGCGGTGGTGTACGCCGAGCCTTTGGGCGGGCGGGTCCGGGCCGACGTAAAGGCCAGAATCAGCCCGATTCACGAGCGGGAAGTCGGTGCTCAGCTGATCGAGCCGATCACGGCCGCGATCAAGGAACTGCATTCGAGGCGCGTCATGCACCGCGCCATCCGGCCCGACAATCTCTACTATCTCGACCCCGCGAAACAACAGCTTGTCCTGGGGGACTGCGTCACCTCGCCGCCGGCCTACGACCAGCCCTCGCTGTGCGAGAACATCGTCTCCAGCATGACCCAGCGGGATGCGCGGGGAGAGGGTTCGTCACAGAACGACCTGTACGCCTTCGGTGTTCTGATCATCGCCATGCTGACCGGTCGTGTTCCGTGCCTGGATCTGTCGGACGAGGAGTTGCTGCACGACAAGATCACCCAGGGCAGCTATCAGGCCGTGGTCGGCGAGTTGCGTCTGCCTCTGCCCATCACCGAGGTTCTGCGTGGCCTTCTCAGTGACGATCCCAACCATCGCTGGGACATCGAAGCCCTGGAACTGTGGCACGCTGGTCGTCGCCTGAGCCCGATCCAGTCCAAG
>JBKACM010000316.1:0-2609 GCA_046269335.1 Alphaproteobacteria bacterium
GTTTCCGACCGGGTTGACCCGGTCGGAAACCGCTCTGGACTCTGCCTCTGGCTGCTCAAGCGCCGCGCGGGCTTATCGCGGTATCCGACTTGGTCGGAAACCGCTCTAACGCCCCGGGGATTACCCTAGCCCCTGCTTTCCCATGGCCAGAAATTTCTCCCGCCGGCGCGCCCGCAGAACCCCGCCGTCGATCACGGCCAGTTCCTGGATTGCCGCCTCCACCGCATCCCCGACTGCCGTAATGGCCTCCTTGCGATTGCGGTGCGCCCCTCCCAGCGGCTCGGGAACCACGGCATCCACCACGCCCAGACGATGGAGATCCTGGGCGGTCAGGCGCAGGGCTTCCGCCGCCGCCTGCGCCTGATCGCCGGATCGCCACAGGATGGAGGCGCATCCTTCCGGAGAGATTACGGCATACACCGAATGCTCCAGCATCAGCACCGCGTTGCCCACGGCCAGAGCGATGGCTCCACCGGATCCGCCCTCGCCAATGACGATGCTGACCAGTGGGACGCGAACGTCGAGACAGGTCTCGATGGAGCGGGCGATGGCCTCCGCCTGGCCGCGAGCCTCGGCGTCAACACCGGGATAGGCCCCGGCCGTGTCGACCAGGGTGAGAATCGGCAGGCGAAAGTGATCGGCAAGGCGCATCAACCGGCGGGCTTTGCGATATCCCTCCGGCCTGGCCATGCCGAAGTTGTACTTCACCCGGCTCTCGGTGTCGTGCCCCTTTTCCTGGCCGATCACCATTACCGTGCGGCCCCGGAACCGTCCCAGCCCGCCGACGATGGACTGGTCCTCGGCAAACAGCCGATCCCCGGCCAGCGGTGTAAAGTCCTCCACCAGTTCGGCCAGGTAGTCCAGACAATGGGGGCGTTCCGGATGGCGGGCCACCTGGGTCTTCTGCCAGGGAGTCAGCTTGGCGTACACGACGCGAAGCTGTTTCTCCACCTTGGTTTTCAGGCGGGCCACTTCCTCGGCGATATTCACGCCCGCAGCCGCATCGCCACCGAGGTGCCGAAGCTCCTCGATCTTGCTTTCAAGCTCGGCAACGGGTTTCTCGAAATCCAGGTAAAGATGCTTGATCATGCCGGTATCCCGTGACTGCAGGGCCTGATTACCGGCCAGCCACGGCGGTCGTCAAGGCTTCGTGTGGGGCTGTCTCTTGTAGATGTACACGTGCAGCCGTCCGCTCTCCGGCTGCTCGACCTTGCCCTTGGTGCGCCGCGTCTGAACGAAGTACTCCACGACCTCGGCGGCCTGTATCTCGGTGTGCGAGGTCCGCAGCAGCCCCGGATCGCCCTCCTTCAACTTGTGGACCTTGTACAATGCATGCTTCGGATCGGTGGAGGTTCCCACGTACCACTCGCCGAACACCCCGCCGAATCGGGCGATGTAGGTCTCCACGTCCTGGATAATTTCAGAGGAACTCTTGGCCACGGCCACCCACCCAACAACACCGTCGCGCGAACACGCCATACCCCCCCGGCGGAGGCTGATTTCACCCGTTTTCCTCCACGGTGTCAATACGGGCAAAATTGACGGAAAAAGAATCTTCGGGTCCCTTGCGGAAGAAGACCATCAAATCAGGAACAGGCGATCCAGGGTCTTGAACAGATCATCCCCAAAGGAGGGCCCTTTGAGGATCACCGGCACGTGGGATGGCAGGAGTTTCAGTTTTTCATCATCGGGCGACAGGCTGGTGATGAGGGCCGTGGGAATGTTCCGGGTCGAAGGCATGGCCGACAACGCGGCGACAAGATCGATTCCACCCAGTTCCGGCATCATGGCCGAAACGATGATCAGGTCGGGCTTGGTCCGCACCACCAGGGGAATGGCATCGAAGGTATTGGTAACGATGGACACGCGATAGCCGCACTGCTGCAACTCCCGCTCCACGTAATGGCTCTGGGTGCTGTGCAGCATCACCAGCAGAACCTCGATGTTCCTGATCTCGATGTCGCCGATGTCGAAAGTCGTATACTTGGCGGGAAGCTGGCGGACGACCTCCGCCAGATCGGCATCGCCTGGAATTCTGCCGGTCACCAGTTCCAACAGCCTGTCGACATAGCACTGGAGATCCTCCAGGCCGTGGCTGCCAAGGTCGCTGCGGACGTTGGCAAGGTAGTCTTCCATGCGGTACGCCACGGTCCCTACCAGCTTCAGACCCAGGCCGTCGGCCTGGCCCCGCAGGGTCAGGGCTAGGCGATGACTTTCCACGACCACCTCGGCGACCGGCTTGCGCTCCTGACGCGCCGAATACAGGGCGACATCCAGGGCACGAATGCGGTCTTCCGCCTCCTCCAGAAATTCCCGTTTCAGTGCGGTGACGACGCCCTCCGAACCCTTGGCATATTGCCGTCCTTCCATGTCATCCGCCATCTTCCGGCGCTCCCCCCCACTTCCGGATCCCCGGACGGCCCCGCAACATGACCTCGCGCGCAACGCGCACTTTGCACTATACCTCAAACCGTCCGGTTCCGTCCGAAGAATTCCGTGACCGGGAGAGAATCGATACGGGGCACATCGGAAGTTATACCAATCCGCGTTGATCGTGACCGATCAACGCCCTCAATCGCCGGCGGGGCCGTCCGGCCCCTTGGCTTGCG
>JBKACM010000317.1:0-2608 GCA_046269335.1 Alphaproteobacteria bacterium
CCGGCCTGTTACATCAACAGTCACTACGTCAACGAGAACATCCGTTCCGACGAGTCGTTCAAGGGCAAGATGAACGAAGCCCTGGGGGCTGCCGGGCGTTCCTATGATGGCAACCTGCACGTCCGCCATCTGGTGGAGGTGATGGTCAACGACATCGGCGTCGACAAGATCAAGGCCCAGGTGACCAAGCCGCTGACCGGGCTGAAGGTCGCAGGGTACGTCGGCTGCCAGACCCTGCGCCCCTTCGTGCGTACCGAACGGGGTGGCCAGTACGATACCTATGAGGAACCGAAGTTCCTGGACGACTTCATTCGCGCGACCGGGGCCGAGGCGATCGACTACAAACAGCGCACCTCCTGCTGTGGTGGAGCCGTTTCCGCCGTCAGCCCGGATAAGACTCTGCACCTTATGGAAGGGCTGCTGAGGGAGGCTGCGGAGAAGCAGGCCGACGTCATCTGCACGCCATGTGCCCTCTGCCAGACCAATGTCGAGATCTACCAGGACATGGTCAACGCTAAGTTCGGAACCAGTTACAAGATCCCGGTTGTCTTCCACACCCAGCTCATGGCCGTGGCCTTTGGTCTGGACCCGAAGAAGGACGCGGCCCTCCACCAGAACCTAGTCAACGCCGATGTGGTGACCAAGGCAGCCAAGTAGTTGGGGGTTGGTAGGTAGGTAGGTAGAGAAGATTACGAGGGGCCGTGAGGCCCCTCGTGCTCCCCGGGTTGGGGCGGGCTTGCGAAGCGAACGGCTTCCTCGGCCGCCCGGATCATGGCGCGGGCCTTGTTCAGGGTTTCCTGATATTCCGCCTGAGGATCGCTGTCTGCAACGATCCCGCCTCCCGCCTGGACGATGATCGTCCCGTCCTTCACCAGGGCCGTCCGGAGCGCAATGCAGGTGTCCATATCTCCGTTGGCGGCAATATAGCCGATGGCACCGGCGTAGAAACTCCGCCGCTCGGGCTCCAGTTCGTCGATGATTTCCATCGCCCGGACCTTTGGCGCTCCGGACACGGTGCCGGCGGGAAACCCGGCCATCAGCGCGTCCATAGCGTCACAGCGGGAGGATAGACGGCCATTCACGTTGGAAACGATGTGCATCACCTGGGAGTAATACTCGATGCTCATCTTTTCGGTGACCTGGACCGTTCCTACCTCGGCAACCCGGCCAACGTCGTTCCGGCCAAGATCCAGAAGCATCAGATGTTCCGCCAACTCCTTCGGATCGGCTAGAAGTTCCGTTGCCAAGGCGTTGTCCTCGGCCTTGTCCCGGCCACGGGGACGGGTCCCAGCAATGGGGCGAATGGTCACTGTGCCATCCCGCAACCGAACCAGGATTTCGGGACTGGACCCGACGATGGAAAAGCCTCCAAAATCGAGAAAGAACAGAAACGGCGACGGATTGGTTCGCCGCAGAGCCCGATAAAGCGCAAAGGCTGGCAGAGCGAACGGCAGGCGCAAACGCTGCGACAACACCACCTGAAAAATGTCACCGGCGAAGATATACTCCTTGCCCCGCCGCACCATCTCATGAAAGGCCTCGCGGGTCATGTTCGGCACCGGGACGGGGGGAGCCAACCCCTCCCGCCGGGTCGGGGTGGCCGGGTGTGGCAGACTGCGGTCAAGATCGGCAATCGCCTCGGCCAGACGTTTGCAGGCGCTGGCATGGGCGGAGGCGGCGGAGACACCGGCGATGGGCCGGACCGGAGTGACCACGGTGATCGTGTCGTCGATATTGTCGAAAACGGCCATCACCATGGGGCGCAGGAAGACTCCGTCCGGGATTCCCAGGGTGTCCGGATTGGCATCGGGGAGGCGCTCCACCAGACGCACCATGTCATAGCCCATATACCCCACCAGGCCGGCGGCCATGGGCGGCAGGTGGGGAGGAATGTCGATCCTGGACTCTTCGACCAACACACGCAGAGACTCGAGCGCGGGAAGGCCGGTATCCACGAACGTTCCTTCACCTCGATCGGCGTTCCGGTCGATTTCGGCGCGACTGCCGAAACAGCGCCAGATCAGATCAGGCCTCAGGCCGACCAGGGAATAACGCCCCCGGGTGGCCCCACCCTCCACCGATTCCAGCAGAAAACTGTTGGGACGGCCGTCAGCCAGCTTCAACATTGCCGACACCGGCGTCTCCAGATCGGCCACCAGCACCGTCCAGATGACCTGGGGCCTGCCAGCATCATAGGTCGCGGTGAATTCGGAGGGGTCCGGCCGAACGTCCATCACGTCAAAAGGTCTCCTCAAGCAGTTTCCGATTTACCGTGATCTCGAAATCCTTGCCCAGAGCCTGCACGAATTGCGCTGCGAGATCATCCGCCATCTCGGTCCGTATCTGTCTGCTCAGGGACTCGACCTCGGCATTGCCGTCGGCGGCAACCTCCGCCGGCAGGATGGACTTCAACACGGCGACCGCATACCCACCCTCGACCGGTCCCTGGACCACCTGACCAATCGCTGCCGAAAACAACCCCGTCGTCAGGCTGGTGGGGACGACACCAACCGGATCCCCGGCGCGGGTGAAGGGCTGGCTGGTCTTCACCACGAGGCCGGGTGTCTTGCCCAGGGCCGTCCCGCCCCTGACCTCCTCCACCAGTTTC
>JBKACM010000318.1:0-2599 GCA_046269335.1 Alphaproteobacteria bacterium
GCCCAGGCCATTCTTCAGGGGCTCCGGAACCGCCTCCACGCGGGCGAGGCCGCCCGCGCCCGGATCGAGATCCGCTATGGGATGGCAACGGTTCTACGACGGTATGAGGGCCTCTATGAGGGGATGGTGTCGGGGAAAACGGGTAAAAACAGGAACAGAGTTGCTGAGTTGGAGTGAATCATGAACAAGTGGCGCATTGAGCGCCCGCGCGATCGTTCGCGCGCAGGCCAAGGGCCCGGACGGGCCCGCCCGGCGAGGGACCACGAACAAACTAGGGTAATCGGGTTCGCCCGATTACCCTGGGGATGGTGTCGGGGGAAAGGACGCGGTAGGGTGCGGACCGGTGGAAGGGGGGTGAGAGCTTCATGTGCGGTCTGGCCGGCGTCATCGATTTCACACGCTCCGTGGGCGAAGAGCCGCTTCGCGCCGTCACCACCGCCATGGCCGACAGCCTAGTGCATCGCGGTCCCGATGACGGCGGCGTGTGGGTCGATGCGGCGGCGGGGATCGGCCTGGGGCATCGGAGGCTGTCCATCGTCGACCTCTCGCCGGCCGGACACCAACCCATGGTTTCGGCCGATGGACGGTATGTCATCGTCTACAACGGCGAGGTCTACAGTCACCAGGTATTGCGGACGGAGCTGGAGGCCCTGGGGCGGCGGTTCCGGGGCCATTCCGATACCGAGGTAATTCTGGAAGCCTGCGCCGAGTGGGGCGTACCGGCTACCGTCCGGCGGCTGATCGGCATGTTCGCCATCGCCCTGTGGGACCGGAAGACCCGCACCCTGACCCTGGTGCGGGATCGCCTGGGGATCAAGCCCCTGTACTGGGGCCGGTTCGGTTCGCTGTTCCTGTTCGGCTCGGAATTGAAGGCACTGCGGGCCCATCCGGGCTGGCGACCGGAAATCAATCGTGACGCCGTGGTCTCCTTCCTGCGGCACAATTACGTGCCGGCCCCCCACAGCATCTATCTCGGCGTCCACAAGCTCGAACCCGGTCGCATCCTGACCCTGGATGCCGACGGGGTCCAGACCGATGAAACGTTCTGGGACGCCCGTGCCGTGGCTCTGGCGGGGCTTGCGGACCCCCTCCAGGCCAGCGACGAGGAGATGACCGGGCAGCTTGATGCCCTGCTGCGCGATGCCGTCGGCCGGCGCATGGTCGCCGACGTGCCGCTCGGGGCTTTCCTGTCGGGCGGAGTCGACTCCTCCACCGTGGTCGCCATGATGCAGGCGCAGAGCGACCGACGGATAAAGACCTTTTCCATCGGCTTTGACGAGGCCGGCTTTGACGAGGCTCCCCACGCCAGGGCGGTGGCCGAACACCTGGGCACCGATCACACCGAACTTTACGTGCGCTGGGACGATGCCCTGGCCCTGGTACCGAAGCTGTCCGAGTGGTACGACGAGCCATTCGCGGACTCCTCGCAAATTCCCACTTTCCTGGTGTCGGAGATGACACGGCGGCATGTCACCGTCGCCCTGTCGGGCGATGGCGGAGATGAACTGTTCGCGGGCTACAACCGCTATTTCCTGGCCTCGACCCTGTGGCGGCAGATGAATCGTCTGCCCAGGCCATTGCGCAAGCTGGCCTCGGCCGGGCTGCGCCTGCCCAGCCAGGAGGCCTGGGATCGCCTGTTCCGGCTGGTGCCGGCCGCCTTCCGGCTACCCCAGGCCGGGGACAAACTCCACAAGCTGGCGGCGGTGCTTGAGAAGGACGATGCCGACGCCATCTATCGCCGTCTGGTCACCCACTGGGACGGAGACGACGAAACGGTGGCGGTGGGTGGGATCGAACCCCGGGGGATTCTGTGGGACGAAGCGTTGAAAACGCGGATTCCGGGCTTTGTCGACCGCATGCAGTTCCTGGACACGGTCACCTATCTGCCCGACGACATCCTGACCAAGGTGGATCGGGCCAGCATGGCGGTGGCCCTGGAAGCCAGGGTGCCGCTGATCGATCACCGGGTGGTGGAATTTTCCTGGCGTCTGCCAGCCTCGGCCAAGATCCGGGGGGGACAGGGCAAGTGGCTCCTGCGGCGGGTATTGGACCGGTACGTGCCCCGTTCCCTGATCGAGCGGCCGAAGATGGGATTCGGCGTTCCAGTCGCCGCGTGGCTGCGGGCTCTCAACTGAAAGCAAATGATTGATGCGCGATGCATTTATTGAATCGCTTCTTGAAGAAGCAAGAAAAGACCAAAATATAATTCTGATCACTGGCGACCTTGGTTTTGGTGTGCTGGATAAGTTTCAGAAAGAACTACCTAATCAATTCATCAACTCCGGAGTTAATGAACAAGCGATGATGGGATTGGCTGCAGGTTTAGCATCAACTGGAAAGCGAGTTTTCGTTTATAGCATTGGTAATTTTCCCACCTTGCGATGCTTGGAGCAGATTAGGAATGACATTTGTTTCATGGATAACTCTGTTGTTGTGGTTTCTGTCGGAGCAGGTTACGCCTATGGACCTCAAGGTTATACTCACCATACTCTTGAAGATATTGCCGTGATGCGGGCTTTACCAAACCTGGAAGTTATTGTACCTGCGGACCCCATAGAAGTCAAAGTTGTCACAAAGTTTTTGGCAAGGACAAAATCAC